>JANNFW010000405.1:0-2337 GCA_031380235.1 Rhodoferax sp.
TCAAACTGGTGCTGCATGATTGGCTGGCGCTGAACAAACTGGCGTGAACAATATATATCCAAGCTGAAGACTGGACATTGGTACGCAATCGGCGGTAACTAAAACAATGTGTGACCAACATTTCGGATCACTCCCACTCAATCGTCGCAGGTGGCTTGGACGACACGTCATACGTCACCCGGTTAATCCCCCGCACCTCATAGATGATTCGGCTGGAGACTTTCTTCAACAGCGCGTAGGGCAACTCAGCCCAATCCGCTGTCATGAAATCGCTGGTCTGCACCGCGCGCAAGGCGACAACGTAATCGTAGGTGCGGCTATCGCCCATCACGCCTACGCTTTTGACGGGCAGGAAGACGGTGAAGGCTTGGCTGGTGAGTTCGTACCAGGTTTTGCCTGATTCGGCATCTTTGAAATTGCGCAGCTCTTCGATGAAGATCGCGTCGGCTTTGCGCAGCAGGTCGGCGTATTCTTTTTTGACCTCCCCCAGAATGCGCACGCCCAAGCCGGGGCCGGGGAACGGGTGGCGGTAGACCATGTCGTGGGGCAGGCCCAGTGCCACGCCGAGTTCACGCACTTCGTCTTTGAACAGGTCGCGCAAGGGCTCCAGCAGCTTCAGGCCCAATTGCTGGGGCAGGCCGCCTACGTTGTGGTGGCTTTTGATGATCACAGCCTTTTTGCTTTTGGCGGCACCAGACTCGATCACGTCGGGGTAGATCGTGCCTTGAGCCAGCCATTTGACGTTTATAATAGCTTCTTTTTTTGTAGCTGCTTGCGCCCGTATTTGTTCGGCTTGTGCTTTAAATACCTCGACGAACTCGCGTCCGATGATCTTGCGCTTGGCCTCAGGGTCGCTCACGCCCTGAAGATGCCCGAGGAACTGCGCCTCGGCATCGACGCGAATGACCTTGGCGTGCAGCTTGCCAACGAACATCTCCATCACCATATCGCCCTCGTTCAGGCGCAGCAAGCCGTGATCCACAAACACGCAGGTGAGCTGGTCGCCGATGGCGCGGTGGATCAGCGCTGCGGCGACGGATGAATCGACACCGCCCGACAGACCCAGAATCACCTCTTCGCTACCTACTTGCTGGCGGATTTTTTCGACGGCTTCTGTAATGTGATCTGTCATCACCCAATCGGGTTTTGTGCCACAAATGTCCAGTACGAAGCGATCCAGAATCGCCTTGCCTTGCGTGGTGTGCGTCACCTCGGGGTGGAACTGCACCGCGTAGAACTTGCGCGCTTCGTCCGCCATGCCAGCGATGGGGCAACTGTCGGTGCTGGCCATCAGCTTGAAGCCGGATGGCATCTCGACGACGTTGTCGCCGTGGCTCATCCAAACGTTCAAGAGGCTATGCCCCTCGGCGGTGGTTTCGTCGGCAATACCATCAAGCAGCTTCGTATGCCCGCGCGCCCTCACCTGCGCGTGGCCAAACTCTCTGCCGTGCCCTCCTTCAACCTTCCCGCCTAACGCAGCAGCGATGGCGTACATGCCAAAGCAGATGCCCAGCACCGGTACGCCGAGCTCAAAGACGACTTGCGGCGCGCGCAGGGTTTCGTCTTCCCACAGACTGGCGTGGCTGCCGGAGAGGATGATGCCTTTGAGCGAGCCGTCTGCCGCGTAGTCGCGCACCCACGCGTCCGACACGTCGCACGGATGCACCTCGCAATACACATGCGCCTCACGCACGCGCCGCGCGAGGAGTTGGGTGACTTGGGAGCCGAAGTCCAGGATGAGGATTTTTTGATGTTGCATGAAAGTCAGGGCATTAGCTGATATTGGATCAAAAAGTCTGCCGGTTTAAGAATGCGAAACAGAAGGTTGGGGATATTTGCCAGCAGAGTGTTCGCTATCAAGCGCTATCTTTCGCGGGGTTAGCGCGAGCCCATTCGACGGCATCTTCAATATCAGCTTCTGTGATGCCCAGTTCTTCTATCTTGCGCTGGACTGGTTCTGCTTCGTCGCTAGTTTCTTGCACTTGCGAAGGTGTGAGGTTAACGCCGTCGCTTGCCGCACCAGCCTTGTCTTCCTCGCTGAGCGAAAGTTTGGAGATGACCATTTTGTGCACCAACATCTGATTTTTAAAGGTCATTTTTGTCTGCCTAGTGATTTCCTCTAGGTAGGAACTACTTACATTGATCCAGATCGTTCATTCCGCTCTGTAATTCGGTGCCTCTTTGGTAATCTGCACGTCATGCACATGGCTCTCCCGAATGCCGGCGGAGGTGATTTCGACGAACTCGGCTCTGTCCTGCATGTCGGCAATCGTGGCGCAGCCGCAATAGCCCATACTGGCCCGCACGCCGCCGGCCATCTGGAAGATGATCGAGACC
>JANNFW010000413.1:0-10706 GCA_031380235.1 Rhodoferax sp.
ACGCGCGCGGCCACAATTTCATCCGCGCCCCACTGGCCTTTGACCAACGCGAGATGAATGCCGCGCGAAGTCGTGTCGCGAAACGCGTGCGCGGCGAACTCACCCGAGGCCGTTTGAAGCTTGCGCGTGCCGACTTTCTCCACCAGTGACTCGACCCGGCTGCGGTGCTCGATCAAATCCGCAATCGTGCCAATCTTCAGGCCGTGCTCAGCCGCGAAAGTCTGCAAGTCAGGCAAGCGCGCCATGGTGCCGTCGTCTTTCATGATCTCGCAGATCACTGCTGCCGGTGTGCAACCCGCCATGCCCGCCAAGTCGCAGCCCGCCTCCGTGTGTCCCGCGCGCATCAGCACGCCACCGTCAACCGCTTGCAGCGGGAAGATGTGACCCGGCTGCACTAGGTCGTCGGCCTTGGCCTGTTTGGCCACCGCTACTTGAACCGTGCGTGCGCGATCCGCCGCAGATATGCCCGTCGTCACACCTTCTGCGGCCTCAATCGACACCGTGAACGCCGTGCCCATCTTGGTCCCGTTGCGCACCGCCATCGGAGGTAATTTGAGCCGCTCGCAATGTGCGCGGGTGAGGGTTAGGCAAATCAGCCCCCGCCCAAAACGCGCCATGAAGTTGATCGCCTCGGCACTCACGTGGTCTGCCGCCAGCACCAAGTCGCCCTCGTTCTCGCGATCCTCTTCATCCACCAAAATCACCATGCGCCCGGCGCGCATTTCGGTGACGATGTCTTGAACAGGGGAGATGGCAACGGTCTTTGTTACTGTGGTCATAGCAATGTGATCGATTTCTTCAATTCGGGGCTCAGCATTCGCTCCACATAACGCGCGATCTGGTCAATTTCGAGATTCACCTGCGCCCCCGCATTGAGCGCTCCCAGCGCCGTGTTTTCAACCGTGTGGGGAATCAAATTGATGCTGATCTGGCAGCCATCGGGCAAGTCTGCCACGCGGTTGACGGTCAAACTCACGCCGTTGACGGTGATGGAGCCTTTGTAAGCAAGGTACTTCGCAAGCTCTCGCGGCGCGAGAATGAGCAGCTCCCAGCTTTCGCCCACCTGCTCGAACTTGCTGACCGTTCCCACGCCATCCACATGGCCCGATACCAAGTGCCCGCCAAGTCGGTCGTTTGCGCGCAAGGCCTTTTCCAAGTTGACGGGGCCAAGTTGTGACAAGCCTACAGTTTTGTCCAATGATTCAGCGGACACGTCCACAGTGAACTGCCGCGAAGGAGCATTCAGCGTCGTCACCGTCATGCAAGCCCCGCTGATAGCGATGCTGTCGCCCAGACTCACATCCTCCAGATAGTGGGGCGGGCATTCAATGACCAACTGCTTGCCATGGGACAAAGAGCTTCCAAGGGCGTGAATGGCGGCGATGCGCCCCACGCCGGTGATGATTCCGGTAAACATGGGGGTATTTTCGCAGGGAACCAAGGCCTGCCGCTGTCACGGTAAAAAATTGGCTTGCCGTTACCGGATCTTTACCTGGTAGGCCGGTGGAATCAGCGCGAAGATCGCGCTTTTATAGGCTGGCGCAGTTGCATCCATCGCAGCCTGGTAGGCTTGCAGTGCCTTGACCTCGTCTTTTGACTCTGGCGCGTTGCTGATGTCGCCCAACTTCAGCCAACCGTCTGCGGCCCTTGCTGGCCACTCCTTGATTCCTATGGCAAGCGCCTGACGTGCGAGTTCCAGGTCATGGTTGCGCATGCCAAGGGAATAGGCCGCTTGAATCAACTCATGGTCGACCACATTGGCCTTGAACAGTTCCCTTGCACGTCGAATGGCATCCCGGTCTCTGCCGGTACGACTCCAAAGCATCACTTCCAGTGACACCAACGAGGTTGCGGCGGGTTGCAGGCGGCTGGCGCGGGCCAGGTATTCCTGGGCCTTCTCAAAATTCCCCGCCTGCATGTGGCCCCGCGATACGTTGGACAGGATGATGACAATGTACGGTCGGGACTCGAGCACGGATTCCCATACCCAGGTTGCGTTTTCCCAGTCTCCCCATTGCGCCATGGCGTCGGCGACGACGGCCGTGAGTTTTCTGTAGTGGGGGTTGATGGCAACCCCTTCCTTGACCAGCCCGACAACATCTTTTTTCGCCTGGTTCCATTGAGGGTCATTGGGGCTGCCGGAAGCGGAGACGGAAAGCGCAATCTTGATTGCTTTGACGATCTTTGCCTCGCATTCAATGGCTTGCTGGGTGATGTACATCGCCATTGCCACAAAAATGGCTGTTGACAAAAGGGCAACTTTCGACCGCCGAGCCGTCCATGGCATCTGCCGCGAGAGGTTGGAGCCCCCCGCACGCAGCCGCATGTCAGAAGTAGCGAGGATCGCCAGGCAGAGCGCAAACAGTGCCCCGGTTGTCGCCATGCGCCAGGCAAAACCGGCATTGCTGACAAGCAGGAACACCAGCAGGCTGCACAGGACCAGCGCCCTCAAGGGTGCTTCCTGCTGTCCTTCGGGCGTCCGGTCAGTCCATGTCCTGCGGGCTGCCCACACCAGGTAAGCCATCAGCGCTAGCAAAAAAAACCAGCCCACAAGTCCGTATTCCGCCACAAGTTGCAATATTTCGTTGTGGGCGTAGTAGTCCGTTTCCAGCTGGCTGCCTGATGCCTGGTAAAGCGGAGCCTGTACTTCCCAGGCACCGGCTCCCACGCCAGTGACCGGATTGGCGTGGATCATCTTGCCGGTTTCTTTCCACATCACCGCCCGCACTGAGAAGGATCCCCGGCTGTACTCGGATGGTTTTGCCATCGACAGCGTGCGCTTGAAAGCGCGGTCTAGCGCATCGCCGCGACCTGACTCCACAATCACTTTTTTATTGTTGGTCTCCAAGGCACCCAGCGCGGCGACAGAAGCAACCAGAAGCGCAAAGGCGGCCAACACGTGAGTAGGCCGCCATCCGGCAGACTCAAACTGCTTGCGGCACCAAAAAATAATGCACGGAACCAGCGCCAGCAACAGAATCAAGCCCAGCAGCGCGGAGCGGGTGCCCGTCATCATCAATGCCGCAATGTTGAAGCCCAAAGAAAAAATAAGGAAAAAAACTGTTGTCTTGTCCTTGACCCGGCTCAACAGCAAAACGGAAAAAGGCAGTGTGCACACTGCAAACTCTGCAAAGAAGTTGCGATTGATAAACGTGGACGCTGGATGGGGGCCCTGGGCAAAGAAATTGAAGTCAAACCAGAATTGCAAGGCGGCCCAAAGCGAGGCCATTACCGCGCCGATGTGGATGCCCCATGCCAGGTGCGTCACCCGGTCAAGCGTGAAGGTGTTCAGCCCCAGGACAACAATCAGCCCAAACAAAAACCAGCGCACCGCCTCCACACCGCCCAAGTAGGCATGCGACCATGCCATGCTGCCCAATGCATAAAACATGAGCGCCAGCGGAAGCAGCAGGATGACGTGGACTGCCAGCGTGCCATCGGCTTTGCGCCGTGCAAAGAAGAAAGCAAACGCTGCGGCCAATGCAAAGAATGAGACCAGGATCGACTTCAGCGTGTCTTGCAGCAATTCCTCACCGGGGTAGCCCAGGGCGGGTGTCATAGCCATCATCAGCGACAGCAGCAGAACTGGCCAGCTCTGGGGTTGGCCCTTCAAGACATTGCGCGGCAAGATGGAAGACCCTGGGTGAGCGCTCAAAACTGGTCACGCCCGCTCACCCGCGCGACGATGCGCAGATCTACCCCCAGGCGCTCGGTAGTTTTAAATTCGAGCGGCACTGCCTGCGCCAGCGCTGTCAACGGCCCAAACTGGGCCATGCCTTGCCCCAGCCCGATCAGCTTGGGTGCAAGGTACACCACAAACTCGTCCACCAGTCCCTCCCGGATTAGCGACCCATTGAGCTTTTGGCCTGCCTCTACATGCAGTTCGTTGACTTCGCGCTGCGCCAGGTCCCGTAGCATGGCGGCAAGATCGACCTTGCCGTTTGTACCAGGCAGATACAGGACGGTGGCGCCACGTGCTTCCAGAGCGCTTTTTTTGGCGTCATTTTGCTCTGCAGCATAGATCCAAATTGCACGTCCAGCTATAAAAATATGGGCGTCGAGTGGTGTTTCCAGGCGGCTGTCCACCACCACCAGATACGGCTGGCGGGGTGCCTTTGCCAGGCGCACATCCAGTCGCGGGTTGTCCGCCAGCACGGTGCCAATCCCGGTCAGCACCGCGCACGATCGCCCCCGCCAGGCATGGCCATCGGCGCGGGCGGCATCCGACGTGATCCACTGGCTGCTGCCATTTTCCAGCGCAGTCTGGCCGTCCAGGGAGGCGGCAATTTTCATCCGAACCCAGGGGGTTTTGCGGATCATGCGGCTGAAAAATCCGATGTTGAGATCGCGCGATTGCGCAGCGCCAGCGCCGATTTCCACTTCAACGTCAGCCGCTGTCAGCCGCGCAAACCCCTGTCCACAGACCAGGGGATTCGGGTCGGCAATCGAGGCCACCACTTTTTTTATGCCAGCATCCACTAGGGCATCGCAGCAAGGGCCGGTGCGGCCCTGATGGGAACACGGTTCTAGCGTGACATAAGCTGTGGCCCCGGTTACCGCGTTGCCCCGCAACTGGGCATCTTGCAAGGCCATGATTTCAGCGTGGGGGCCACCCGCGCGCTGGGTATGGCCCTGTCCAAGCACTTGGCCATCCGGGGTGGCAATGACACAGCCCACGCGCGGGTTGGGGGAGGTCAGCATAGCCCCCTGGGAGGCCAGCGCCAAGGCTTGCGCCATCAGTTGCTCAGGTGCTTGCATGGCGGAGATCAACGCAGCCGACAAGGCCGCGCAAGAGTACTACTTCCAGCAAGTGTCGCGCGGCAGGGTACCGGTGACCCCGCGCACGCCCGTCGAAGTCAGCGTGAAGGTACCGCAGCCATCATTGGCCATGGCCCCACCCGCCACCGGCACCATTTGAAGGGTGAAGCTGGTCGTCGTTACGGCTGAGATGTTCAGGGTGTAGATTGCGGTGCCGTCGCCAGGTGACTGGTTCAGATTGGCGGGCACCTGCGTTCCCACAAGGTTCGACGCCCTGTCCTGCACATAATTGTCATTGGCAGTATAAAACCGTTGCATGAACTGGGCCACCTGGAGCAGTTGGGTTCTGGCATCAGCTCGCTTCGCGCGCGCGATGTAGCTGGTGTAGGAGGGCAGCGCAATGCTGGCCAGGATGGCAACGATGGCCACCACGATCATCACTTCAATCAGGGTGAATCCTGCCCGTTTGGCGTTGGGTGAGGCTGGGGTGAAGCGGTGGTGCATGGCGCTGGTTCCTGTTGAAACAGAGTACGGCATCTTAAAAAGCTTAACGCATGAACAGTTGACGCCATTCGCGTGATTTCAATGTGGAGGATGATATGGGGCAGGCACCTGTACCGGTCTGACCACATTTGAGATCGACCGCAATGCAGTCCGCACCCGCGCCAGCAAGGCAAAGCTTCTTGGAGCCCGTCGCGTCGGCTCGCCCGTCACCCAACCCACCCTTTGTGCCATCACCTTGGTATGTTCCAGGGCCGGAAACAATATCAATAGGTGTAAGCCCCCCCTGCGGAGGAACTTGAAAACCGCTGACCAGTGCATCGGCGGAGTCTGCCACACCGTTACCATTGGTATCTAGCGATTGCTTGCTTAGTCCCGACCCGGTGACCCCATCAAATACATAACCCCACCCCGTGCCAGCGCCCGAGGGCACACACAGATCAGGGTTGACGGGGCTGGCTGGCGAAATGGTAGTGGCCAAAACGATCGTCCCCAACAGCCGATCAATCGGGTAGGTGAGACGCTCTCCGGTGTTGGGTAAATTCATATACCAGCCTCTTATGCCAGTCACGCCGTTACCCCACGTGACAGCGTTGGAACTCACGCTGTAATAAGTTGTGCTGACCAAGGGTGGCCCGGGATTCGTGACAATCACAGACGAGATCGTTTGCTCTACGAACTGGGAGGGGATGGCAGTCGCAGCATCCAGGGCGGCACCAGGTGGTGTTGACAGCGTTCCTGCCAGAAATGGTTGGAGGTCCCAGACGCCGTATAGACGACGGGGGACGTAGCCCACAGCCTGGTAATCTGTCTTGTCAATGTCCTCAAAAAACTTGCCAGTGCCAAAAACCACCATATAGTCCTTGTCGATCTGACCCCCTATGCGTGGCATGACCGATGGCGCTGCAGTAATTGGCTGCCCACCAGTGGTTTTGAACAGCGGCGAGCCAGACAATCCAAGTTTCCAGTCTGTTGGGCCGGTGCCCTTTAGGTCAAATTTCCACATATTGCCCTTGAGGTCACCCGCATACGCGCCGATGATTCGCTGGGTAATATCGCGAACGACCCGCACGCCGCCCATTCCGTTTCCGCTTACCAATGGTTCAGGGGTAAATTCCTTGAGGAGAGCCCCCGTTGCAATATCCACCACGTACACCGTCGCTGTGCCGCCAAGGCTGTCGTAGCCGTTGCCAAAAATGGCGATCCATTGCCCACCCACGGTGACCCCGGACTGAACTTCCGTCAAAACATGCCCCAGTTTGGAGAAAACCGGGTTGGAGGAATTAATTTCCCACATCACCTTCGATGCGTTCATCACCAGCGGGTTGGTAACATCCAACGCATACACGGCCTTTGCGCCAGCACCTGTGGTGCCGAGCACCATATTTTTCCAGGCACCACCCACATAGGCATCGGTTTCGGTGTTGGGGCCGTCCACGTAGTACTGGTGGGTGTAATTGAATTCGGACAATTTTTGAAATTGAAAATCCACCCCGATCTTTTTGGTCACTACAGCTTGCGGCACGTAGGCAAATATTTCGGCACCGCCGACATCCCGAAACGCATGCAGCATGCCATCGTTGGCTCCCACAAACAGCACACCTTCGGTACGCGCAGTCTTTGCGGTGATGAATGCTGCGTAGGAAGATCCTTCAGTGCCACCTAACAGGCCATAGCGAATGTCTAGGTTGTCTTTGACGTACGCAGGGCTTGAATTGACGATGTCGCCCATTTTGGCCTCGCGGCTGCGGTAAATGCCTCCTGGTTTGCGCAACTCTTTGGAGCTGTCACCACGAAGATAGTTGACCACGTCAGTCGTCATGCCGGGGTTCGCAGCAATGGTGGTGGCGGAGGTGAATGGCACCGCGGCCAATCCAGTCCACGTAAAAATATTACGCGACGATGCTGCGGGAATGGTGCTGATGGGGTCGCCAAACGTGGGACCGGCAATCGTTTCCGTGCCAGACTCCACTTCCCAATCAATAACCGGGGGCACCGATTCGTCACCCGTGGAGGGGTCCAACACGATGGCCGCCAGCTTGCCTGACCACGTGCCCGGCACGTACTTCGGAGTGTACTTGCGCGTGCCGGCTTTCAAAACGTTGGTTGACACTGCCACGCCAGACAGTGTCTGGGGAGTTCCCGCAATTCCCACCAAAAATTTTCCTATCCCGGTTGTCAGTTCAGACGAGTTTCTTGCGTTCAGAAATTCGCCACGCCCGTTGATCGTGGCATGCCACAAGTCGTCCATGGTGGTTGGGTTGTTGTTGGTGGGAGCTGGCCATGGTGTTGCACCTGAAGTCAGGCTGGCCAGGGTCGCAGGTGTACGTGGCAAGGTGCCGTCGAGGCCCAGCGACACGGCGTAGAAAGACACATTTTGCCAAAACGAGGGGTTGTTGATGCCGTTGGCCGTGAGTGTGGGCACTCTGTTATCCAAATCAGTGCGCAAATCACGCACCCAATAGTGCATGGCGAGGTCGGCCAGCGTGTTGGTTGCGTTCGCCGCAGACGTACCGTCTCTGTAAGGAGAAACAAGCGATGGGTAAGGCTGATAAGTCCCGCCGGAGGGCGGCGGTTTGGAGATGCCTGCGGCAACTGTGCCATCGCTGTTGCCAGCGGTGGTGGGCCGCGTACCGTCGTTATAGTAGCCATCGGTAATCAACATCGAAAACGACCTGCGGCAGCTTGCGTGGGCTGTCGGCATTTCCGCGGCTCCAGGGCCAGTTGCAGTTGTCGTAACAACCCCGGTTGACGCTGGATTAGGGAGGGTCGCCCACGGTCCATCGCTGTCAGTCCTTTGATAATATCGACCGACGTTGTTAACGGCCGCAAGGTTAGGGGTGCCGTCACCAACCGACAAGCCGTACAACCAGGAGAAAAATGAGTCTTTGACACCACCTACTCCCGCACTGTAAGAGGCCACGCCTCTGCTAAGCTGACTATTGTCATTTAAGCCTTTAATCGTTCCATAGCCCAAGCGAATCGAATCGGCGGCTATGGGCTGGAAAGCTGCACCCAAGCCGGTTTGGGTCATCCTCGCGCGCGTGGAATACCATTTATTCCAGTTTGAATGATTGCGGGTCTCTTCGGCGCGAGTGCATGAAATGGGTGAACTGACGCAGTCAATTCTCATGGTGAATTTCGGGAATACTGTTGTTGTGGCGTCAACAATAATCGGATACGTGACTATGCTACCGACAACAATTTCGGATGCTGGTGGTGCATAGGGGTTGTGGTAGCAGGATATATCGACAAGAGTGCCGGTGGTGTAGGGGTCAGCAGGGCACGTTGGTGTGTTCAGTGCCTTGTTGCGGAAGTAGACACGCCACGCAGTACTGGGCGGATCTACCGCCAATGGATTGCCGAGGTAGTCGATTCGCGGCATGTAGCGGGTGCGCGGATCATAGTAAATTTTATTGATGTCCGGCGACCGTCCCGCGCGCACAACCCCATCATCTCCTGGCCCCAACAAACCAAACCCAGAAGTATCAATGTCGCCATACTGGTAAATAAAGTTTGCACCCATGGAGCCGGAAGTATCCAAAGCCAGCGTCAAATTCGGCGAAACTGTATTGGGCCGATTAAGCAGTGGCGCTTGCGCGACCTGCGCCAACGAAGGCAATGCGGTCGTCGCCAAGGCAATTGCGATTAAAAATGGTTTGATGAAATTTTTGGACATGGTGGTATCTCCAGACACTACTGAAATTCAATATGGGATTGCAGCCACACTTCGCTGCCTTGCGGGCGGTTTCGGTTGTTGGCAACTTCTGGCCCAAACCCGCGGGCGGTGATCACATAGGCCGCCGTGTTGCTCACGACCGTGGTACTGGCCAACATGACCGGCAGCGGATGCACCATGCATTCGGGCGCGCGCAGATAGGTAGCGCCCAGGCCGACTTGGTTAACTTCAGTCAGGGGCAATATGTATACAGCTGTGGATGTGCTGTCCCAAACGGTCATGTCTTGCCATTGCGCCGTGGTGGAGGTGATGGGCGCTTGAATATTGGCGGCAACAAATGTGCTGGTGTAAGTGGGGGTGCCGCCTCCTGCAACAACGGTGATGTTCGTCACTGCCGCTTCACAATGGCGCAACGCTATTTCAGCCGCCTGGTGCGCCAACTCAGTCGTTCTGACGTTGCCCGAAATCGCTTCGGATGACGTCGCGTTACGCATGCTGAGCACCGCCAGCAGCGAAATGACAGTGAGCATGATCAGGGCGATGATCAGCACCACGCCGTGTTGCGTGCTGGCCGCGGTACGGGCGCGAGTGGGAGTGCAACGATTGGCGCACATTTTCGGGCGCGGTGAGGGCAGGCAGTTGGGTGTCATGACTGGATTTACCAAAATATCTATGGCATACGGTTGCGCAGCACCACGGTTGTGCTGTAAGCGCGCCGCAGCCTCAGGTCAGGCGGATTGGTGACAAGCGTGTCCGTGCAGTCAAGGTAACGTGCGGAATCTGCGCTGGGTGCAATGTTATTTTCACTGCGGATGACCACGCAAATTCTCACGGTAACCACCTTGTCCCAGCGCGCAGCGTCAGATGCCATGGCCGCCAAGTTGGCCTCGGTAACCACTTCTTGGGCGGTTAAATAGCCAGCTACCGTGGCGGTGGTCGCCGTGTTTGTAGTGCTGACTGTGCCGTAGGAGAATTGCAAATTCTCTACGTTTTCGACCATAGGTTGGGGTGAGCCCGCGTTGCCTTTACAGTACAGGCTGGGTGACGCTATGGCGGTAGAGGTGCCAATGTAAAACCGGTTGTCAGCGACCCAATAGGGCACAGAAACTGTGGATACGGTGCCCGCCACAACCGTTGGCAAGGATGCTGTGACGGTATTGAGCCCGGAACCCAGGCAGTCAGTAGGCCTGGTGCTTGCTGCAACGGTGTTGAATCGGTCAGCTTCATAGCTGATGGCGATAGAGTCAGGTAGCGTGGTAGTGCCGGCTGTGCAAGTCAGCGCGTCCAGATTGACGGCTGCCGTTGCGGTGATGTTGGTGAAAGTGCCATCACAGCCACGCACAATGAAGTTGCTGGTGGTGAATGTACCTCCCAACGGAAACGTTGTGGGGCCGTAGACCGGGTTGCGACGGGACAGCTCGGTGCGGTTGGGTTGGTCAGGGTTGTTACCTGCCATGCGTATCTGTTGGGACAATACATTCAGCGCTGCCTGACCATCCTCGTTCATGCGGGTTTGCGCTTCGGTGGTGCGGCTGGCGCTGGATGCCCCCAGGTACGCCGACACAGCGGCAACCGAAATAACCAAGCCAATGGTGATCGAGACCATCAGCTCAATCAGCGAAAACCCCCTGGAGTGTCGCAAACCCGAGCGGCAGGGCTGGTGTATCGTGGTTTGCATGTCAATCAACCTTGTATCGGACGTAGAGGCACCGCGGCCTGGGGCTGGTGAAGGTCGATGTGACGGCGGTCGGGCAGTTGTCAGAGTTGG
>JANNFW010000451.1:0-8185 GCA_031380235.1 Rhodoferax sp.
CTTGGCAAACACATTGAGAAACTTGTCGTCAGCACCGAATATCACGCTGGGGCGAAGCACGGTCAAATCCAACCCGGCTGATTTCAACACCTGCTCCCCGCGCGCTTTGCTGCGCTGGTACATCGACGGCGCATCCATTGCCGCACCCAAGGCGCTCACGTGCACCAGACGCTTCACACCCGCTTGCGCGCACGCACGGGCAAGCTTTTGCGGCAGCTCGACGTGCGCATGGTTGAACGCTGCTTCGTCGCCATGCAGGATGGCCACGAGGTTGACGACCGCATCATGCCCAGCCACCAGTTGGGTCAGCGTCGCCTGGTCATGCACGTCGCCCGGCAACACCGTCAGGAAGGGTAGCATTTGCAAGTGCTTGGCGTTCTGTATGCGCCGTGTCGGCAGGGTCACACGCCAGTCCAGATGAACGAGCTTCTCACACACATGCTGGCCGACAAAACCGGTGCCGCCTAGAACCAGTACTTTTTGCATTTGAAGCGGCGGATTCTCAAAGTGGGTGGACATGAAAGATCTCGGTCATATCAGGGCAGCTCGCGGTTGACCTCAGGCGCGCTCACATCCCGCGGCCCCACAGCACCCAGGCGGCTTTTGAGCGACTGTGGCTGCCCCGTGATCAACGCGGCGTAATTGGTGGTGTTGGACAGTACTTTTTTTACGTAATCGCGCGTCTCGGCAAAGGGGATGTTTTCGGCCCAGATGGCGGCCTCAACCACCGGGTCGCCCGGCTGGCCACGCCAGCTTCGGGGGCGGCTGGGGCCAGCGTTGTAAGCCGCAGCGGCCATCGCCATCGAACCTGCAAAGTCATCCAGCACCAGCTTCAAGTAGCCCGTGCCGATGGCGATGTTGGTGTCGCGGTCGTTGATTTGGTGGGCTTGAAAGTCGGTGATGCCGATCTTCTTGGCAGTCCAGCGCGCGGTCGCGGGCATGACCTGCATCAGGCCCGAGGCGCCCACGCTGGAGCGCGCATCCATGATGAAGCGGCTCTCTTGGCGAATAAGGCCGTAAACGTAGGCCGGGTCCAGGTTGATCTGCCTGGCGCGCGCCACCACCGCATCTTTGAACGGCATCGGGAAGCGCTGCTCTTGATCGACCAGGCCCTTGGTGCGCTCGCTGGTGTTGATGCAGCGGTCCCACACCTCGCGCAGGCAGGCGAGGTCGGCAGCGGCCAGCAGCTCTCGGTCATTCATGCCGCCTTGGGTGTGCAGGTTGGTGTTGTAGTTCCACTCGCGCACGCCCTCGGCGCGCAGGCCGATCTTGATGGCATGAAGGCCGCGCACCAGGCCTGCGTTCTTCAGGGCAGCCTCCTTCTCTTCGGGCAGCAAGGGCGATGGCCGCGCGGGGACGGTAATGCGCTGGCCCAGGGTTTCAAGCGCCATCTGCTCGTAAAAGCCGCGCGCGCTGGCCAAACCTTGCAGCGCGGTTTTGGCCTCCAGCTCGTCAGCCTCGGTTTTGGCCAGCTTGGTCTCAGCGCGGGCACGCCAGTAAACCCAGGCCGGGTCAGCTTGCGCCTCTTCGCTCATGGCGCGGGTGGCAAACAGCACGTCTTTCCAGTTGCCCTTGCGCAGCGCCGCACGCACCCGCCAGGCCAGATGGTCGTCATGCATGTCTTTGCCGCGCGCTTTGGCAAAAAAGCCCATCGCTTCGTTGGACAAACGCTGCGCGGCAGCTTTGCCCACGGCGCTCCAGGCCCACGACAGTTGCTCGGGGTTTAAATGCACACTCCAGTGATTCTCCAAGACGCTGGCAGTAGCGTCGGCATCATTGCTGGCCATGCGAATCAGGGCCAGCACCACCAGTTCTTTGTCCACCCGGTTGGCGGCGACGGCACGCTTGGACAGGAAGCGCACGGCGTTGTCTTGCAGCTCGCTCACATCGGCGCCGGCCTGCGGGGCCACGATTTCCACCGCTTGGCGTGCAGATTTGGCGCGGTTGGCTTCAATCGACAGCCGGGCCTTGCGCCAGACGTCGGTCGCATTCAGTTTTTTAGCGGCGTAATATTTACTGGCGGCCAGCAGGCAGCCATCGTCCGCATCGCGCTGGGCGTACCAGAGGCGCTTGACCTCGGCAGCAGATTCGACCGTCGCGGGTACGCCATCCGCTGCGAGGGCGTAGCAGCGCACCTCCTTGTCGTCGTTCATGCGGTAGCGCGGTAGCTCTGCGGAGAAAGCGGCCCAATCACGGCGCTGGCCCAGCAGTAAGAGCAAATCGTTGCGCAGCCGGTCTTCCTGGTAGGTGCCTGCGTAGCGGACGAAAAAATCCTGCACCTCAGGAGCCGTCGCAAGTTCAATGCGATTGCGCAGCTCCCAGTACGCGGCCCACGGCTCCAGCACATGGCCGCTGGCCAGCGGCAACAACGTGCCCAGCCGCTTGCGGTCGCCTTTTTTGAAGGCCTGGCTCATCTCGGTGATGACCTCATCGCCACGGGCCTGGGCATGTGCGCTCGTGGGGACGAGCAGGCTGAGCATGAGCGCCAGCGGGATCGATGTCAAAATAGTGCGCAACAGCATGGGGTGATTATGGACAACTCGGGTGATGGACAGGCAATGGATAAAAAAGCCCTTGAAAAAATTGCGCTTCAAAAAAAGGAGCTGCGCAAGTCGTTGGTTGAACAACGCCTGAACATGCCAGACCGCCTACAGCGGGCTGATTTGTTACAGCAGGCGATGCGCATCTGGCTGGTGGGGCGCCATGACGTGGTGATTGGCGCGTATTGGCCCATCAAAGGCGAGTTTGACCCGCTGCCCGCACTGCACCGCTGGAAGGAAGACGGCGAGCTGCTGGACGAGCCCCGCCAGCGCCGCATCGGCCTGCCCGTGGTCGACAAAGTGCACAAAACGCTGACCTTCTGGGCCTGGTACCCCGGCTGCCCGATGGAAGAAGACGCTTACGGCATCCCCAAACCCAAAGACACCGAAGTCATCGTGCCCACCTTGCTGTTTGTGCCCTGTGTGGGCTACGGCGCAGGGGGTTATCGGCTCGGCTACGGCGGCGGTTTTTACGACCGTACGCTGGCGACGCTGCAACCCAAGCCGTTCACGGTGGGCTTAGGGTTCACCCAAGGCTATGTCGATGATTTCGAGCCCGAGCCGCACGACGTACCGCTCGATGCGATCTTGAATGACAACGGCGCAGTGTGGCCGGTTTGACGCTGTTTTGAGTAAAAATTAACTCGCAGGTTAATTTTATGCAAAAAACATCAAAAACCGAGTAAATTGTGAATGTTTTGAGGCTCTAGCTCTCACACTATATGCACAACAAGCTATAGTTTATATAGCAATGTAGTTTAATGCTCAGCGGCTCGATCCACGCCTAAATCCGCCCTTCCTCGACCGCATGGCAGGCAATCTTGATGCCGCCGATCAGTTTGAGCGCGGGCCGCTCGGTGCGGCAGCGGTCGTTCACGTGCGGGCAGCGCGGGTTGAAGGCGCATCCGGGCGGAGGGTTCAGCGGGTTGGGCACCTCGCCTTGCACAGGGGTGCGGGCGCGGCCGACGTCGTGCATTTTGGGGATCGCATCAAGCAGCATGCGCGTGTAGGGGTGGCGCGGGCTGGCAAACAGGGGTTGCTTGTCGGCCAGCTCCACCAGGCGACCCAGGTACATCACGCCAACCTGGTCGCTCACATGGCGCACGACGGCCAGGTTGTGCGAAATGAACAGGTAGGTGAGGCCCAGCTTGCGCTGCAAGTCCTTCATGATGTTGAGCACCTGCGCCTGCACGCTCACGTCGAGCGCGGAGGTGGGCTCGTCGCACACCAAGAAGTCGGGCTGCGTCGCCAAGGCACGGGCGATGGAGATGCGCTGGCGCTGGCCGCCGGAGAACTGGTGCGGGTATTTGGGCATGTCCAGCGGGCTCAAGCCCACCGATTTGAGCAAATCACCCACGCGCGTTTTCAACTCTGCTGGATCGGTTACCAAACCATGCTCGGTCAGTGGCTCGCCAATGATGTCCTGCACGATCCAGCGCGGGTTCAAGGACGCATACGGGTCCTGAAAAATCATCTGAATACGGCGGCGAAGGTTCAAACCAGCAGGGGTTTTGAAGGCGGCATGTGCATCCTGCCCGTCGAACTGGAAACCGCCGCGCGTGGGTGCATACAGCCCCACCAGCAGCTTGGCCACGGTGCTTTTACCGCAGCCGGATTCGCCGACCAGAGCCAACGTTTTGCCTTTTTCGATCTCGAAGCTCACGCCATCAACCGCATGCAGGTAGACGTGCGGTTTGCGTTCGATCACGCGATTGAGCCACGGGGCGGAGACATCAAATGTCATCGCCAAATCAGTGGCCTGAACTAACGGAGCCCCCACGCTTGCCACTTCGTGTGCTGCGCTGCCCCCCGAGGGGGTCGTGCCTTGCTTGGGGCGGCCCGGCGCGGCGGCGTTAATTTGGGTTGTCGTGCTCATCTCACACCCCCCTCATGCAGCCAGCAAGCAGCTCGCGTGGCACCTGCGGCCATCAGTTCCGGGCGCAGGCTCTTGCACTTGTCGAACACCTGGGGGCAGCGTGGGTTGAAGGCGCAGCCTTGCGGGATGGCGTTCAGGCGCGGCATCGCACCGTCAATCTGGCTCAAATTTTCGCGGTCTTCCGTGATATCGGGGATGGCCCCCATCAGGCCCTTAGTGTACGGGTGCGCGGGGTGGTTGATGACCTCGTGCACCGGGCCAATCTCAGCCACGCGACCTGCGTACAGCACGGCCACGCGGTCACAGGTCTCGGCGATCACGCCCATGTCGTGGGTGATCAGCATCACGGCGGCACCGCGTTTTTTGCAGATGTTTTTCAAGAGCGAGATGATTTGCGCCTGGATCGACACGTCCAGCGCGGTGGTCGGCTCATCCGCTACGATCAATTTGGGCTCTGCCGCCAGTGCCAATGCGATCACCACGCGTTGGCGCATTCCCCCCGAGAACTGGTGCGGGTAATGGTCGATGCGCTCTGCCGCAGCGGGAATGCCGGTGTCTTGCAGTAGAGCGATTGCACGGGCTTTGGCCTCAGCCGCCGAGACTGGAAGGTGCGCAAGGATGGTCTCGGTCAATTGCGAGCCGACCGTGTTCAGCGGGTTGAGCGAGGTCAGCGGGTCTTGAAAAATCGCCCCGATTCTGCGCCCCCGAATGTGGCGCATCGCGTCGAAATCGAGATTGTCAATGCGCTGCCCTTCCAGCAGGATTTGGCCGCTGGCGATACGGCCCGGCGGTTCCAAGAGGCCGATGATGGCTGCCCCGGTCAGCGATTTGCCCGCACCGGACTCGCCCACTACGCCCAAAATTTCGCCAGGCGCGATGCTGAAGGAGATGTTGTCAATGGCGCGCAGCGTGCCGCGCCGGTTGGGGAACTCGACAACGAGATTCTTAACTTCGAGAAGTGACATTGAGCACAGGCATTGAAGGCACCCTGAATTGAAGCTTACTTGACGCTAATTTGCGCTTAGTTGTCACCTATTTGCCCACCTTAATGTAGCGCCATGGCATTTCATTGCCGGGCAACTGCACCATCTCGATGTTTTTCTTGGCACCCCAGTTCAGCGCCTGTTGGTGCAGGGGGATATGACCAATGTCGTCCTGGTGCAGTTTGATGGCTTCACGGATCATCTCCATGCGCTTTTTGTCGTCGGTTTCAGAGGCGATCTTGCCGGTCAACTCGTCTACTTTGGCGTTGCTGTACGAACCGAGGTTGAACTGCCCGCGCCCGCCCTCACCCGGCGTCGACATGATGGGGTACAGCACGTTATGCGCATCGACCGTGCTGGAGGTCCAACCCAGCATGTAAAAGCTGGTGTCGCGGCGCAGGATTTTGGGGAAGTAGGTGCCCTTGGTCTCGGCTTCAAGGTTAATTTTGACACCTACGCGGGCCAAATTGGCGGCAACCGCCTGGCAGATGTCCGAGTCATTCACGTAACGGTCGTTCGGGCAGTTCATCTTGACTTCAAAGCCATTGGGGTAGCCCGCTTCGGCCAGCAGTTTTTTGGACGCTTCCGGGTCGTACGGCAGGCGTTTGCCCAGGTCTGGCGCGTGGCCCTTGACCTGCGGCGGGAACATCTGCGCGCTGGGCACACCAGCCCCACGCATCACGGTTTTGATGATGCCGTCTTCATCAATTGCCTGGTAGAAGGCCTGGCGTACGCGTTTGTCTTTGAACGGATTTTTGCCTTTGACGTTGGAGAACAAAAGCTCGTCGCGCTTTTGATCCATCCCCAGAAAGATCACGCGCAGCTCGGGGCCTTGCAACACTTGCAGGTTGGCGCTGCTCTTGATGCGGGCAATGTCTTGCACCGGCACGGGTTCAATTACGTCAATCTCCCCTGACAGCAAGGCCGCCACGCGGGTGGAGTCATTGCCAATCGGCGTGAAAATCACCTCGTCCACATTGCCTTCAACCTTACCCCAATAGCTGCCGTTGAGAGAGAAGGTGGTGCGTACGTTGGGTTGGCGTTCACGCGCACGGTACGGGCCGGTGCCATTGGCACGGAACGAGGCCGCGTTTTCAATACCCTTGCGGCGGTCCACCGGCTTGGTGGCCTGGTTGTCTTCACACCAATTTTTGCTCATGATCAGCCAGCCGGTGAACAGCTCGGGAAGAATCGGAAACGGCGTATTGGTGACAAACTCCACCGTGTGCGCATCGATCTTGCGGGTCTCCTTGATCTGGCCGACGTAGGTTTTCATATCAGAGCCTGCATCTTTGGCGCGCTCGACGTTGAAGATCACGTCATCTGCGGTGAACGGTGTGCCGTCATGAAACTTCACACCTTTGCGCAGGTTGAAGCGCCACACCGTGGGCTCAGTCTGCTTCCAGTCAGTGGCCAATGCACCGGTTAATTTGTAGTCAGCCCCGCGTGTGACCAGCGGCTCGTAAATATTGTTGAGGACGGTGAGCTGAAGCGATTCGTTCAGCGAATGCGGATCGAGCGACAACGCATCGCCTTGATTGGCAATGCGCAGCGTGACGGCGGATGCTGCAAAAGACGCAGCTGACAACGCAACGGCAACAAGCGCTGCAACGGTATTTTTTTTGAATTTCATGAAAGTTTCCAGTTGAAGATGACGTTAAGGATGACGTTGAAGGGGACGTTGATCAGGAATTTGTAGCGAGCGGCATCGCCTGCTCCACCAAGCTGGCATGTAGTGCCGAGCCTAACGGCAGAATGTCGTCGTTAAAGTCATAGCGGCTGTTGTGCAAGTAGCAGCCGTCACGCCCGCCTTGGCCCAGCCGCATGTAGGCCCCCGGCTTGGCTTGCAGCATGAATGAGAAATCTTCCCCGCCCATGCTAGGGGGCATGTTGCGCATCACGCGCGCCTCGCCGACCAGGCTGGCAGCGACGTTAGATGCAAACTCCGCCTCGGGCAAGGTGTTAACAGTAGCAGGATAAACGCGCTCGTAAACCAGATGGGCACTGGCACCGAAGCCTGCGGCAATGGATTCACACAACGCACGCAAACGCGCTTCGACCAAGTCCTGAATGTCGGCATGGTAAGTGCGCACCGTGCCCACCAAAGTTACTTGACCGGGGATCACGCTCATCGCACCAGGGTTGCCGCCCTGTACCGAGCAGATCGAAAGCACTACCTGGTCGATCGCTGGTACGTTGCGCGATGCAATGCTTTGCGCAGCGGTGATGATGTGAGCCGCCACCAGCACCGGGTCTATGCAGTTCTGGGGCCGTGCACCGTGCCCGCCTTTGCCAGTCACCACGATCTCGATACGATCTACCGCCGCCTGCATGGGGCCGGGCGTGATACCGATGATGCCCATAGCGGTTTCTGGCGAGTTGTGAATTGCATAGACCTGGTCGCACGGGAAGCGCTCAAACAGCCCGTCCTGCATCATCGCGCGGGCACCAGCGTATCCTTCCTCACCGGGCTGGAAGATCAACACCGCCGTGCCGGCAAAGTTACGCGTCTCCGCCAAATAGCGGGCAGCACCCACCAGCATGGCGGTGTGGCCGTCATGCCCGCAGCCATGCATCAAGCCGGGTTTGCTGGATTTCCAGGCGAAGTCGTTGTGCTCCGTCATGGGCAGGGCGTCCATGTCGGCCCTTAATCCAATCATTGGGCCGATCATCCTTTGTCCGGCACGTTTCCCAGCGCCCGATTTGCCACGCACCACCGCGACAACACCGGTTTTGCCAATATGTGTGTGAATCTCATCAACACCACAAAGCTTGAGTGCCTCAGC
>JANNFW010000485.1:0-3809 GCA_031380235.1 Rhodoferax sp.
CACCCTCGCCGATGATGGTGGTGATGATGGGCACCTCAAGTTGCGCCATCTCAAAAATATTGCGGCCAATCGCCTCTGACTGGCCACGCTCTTCCGCGTCGATGCCTGGGTACGCGCCGGGCGTATCGACGAACGTGAACAGCGGCAACTTGAATTTTTCGGCTGTTTTCATCAGCCGCAAGGCCTTGCGATAACCCTCGGGCTTGCTCATGCCAAAGTTGCGCAGACCGCGCTCCTTGGTATCCCGCCCTTTTTGCTGGCCCAACACCATGCAGGGTGTGCCATTGAAGCGCGCCAGGCCACCAACGATGCTCAGGTCATCCGCAAAATGGCGGTCGCCATGCAGTTCAACAAAATGGGTGAAAATGTCGTGGATATAGTCCAGCGTGTAAGGGCGCTCCGCATGCCGGGCAATCTTGGTGATCTGCCAAGGGCTCAGCTCACTGTAGATATCTTTGGTGAGCTGCTGGCTCTTCTTGGCCAACTGGTCAATCTCGCTGGAGATATCGACCGCCGACTCGGTTTGTACATAGCGCAGCTCTTCAATCTTGTTTTCAAGCTCGGCAATCGGCTGCTCAAAGTCCAGAAATGTCTTTTTGGCCAACGTATTCTCCAATTCTCAAGCTTCGGGCGTTATGCGGGATTTTTTGTCAATACTCGACGGGCAGCGGATCCAGCGAGCGCCAAATATACCAAGTTGCCACACTGCAATACGGCGACCAGGCCGCAGCGACCTCTCGAACATCACTTCGGCTGACCGATTCCCCCGAAAAATAGCTCTGGCTGATGCCGTTGATCAGGCCAATGTCATCGAGTGGCAACACGTTGGGACGCATCATGTGAAAGATCAAAAACATCTCCGCCGTCCATCGGCCAATGCCCCGAATGGCCACTAATTCCGCGATGACTTCATCGTCACCCATTGACTGCCAGCTTTCCACATGCAGCGCGCCGCTGTCAAAGTGGAGTGACAAATCTACCAGGTACTCAATCTTGCGCGCACTCAAGCCTGCGGCGCGCATGTCGTCAACCTTGAGCCTGAGCACATTGGCAGCGGTCATCTTTCTGGGCAGCAACGCAAACCTGTCCCACACGGATTGAGCGGCTTTGACCGAAATCTGCTGACCCACAATGCTGCGCGCCAGCGTCACAAAAGCATCGCCGCGCGTCTGTAGGCACGCATCGCCGAACTGGGGAATCAAGCGCTTCATGACGCGGTCTTTTTTGACCAGATGCTTACAGGCATCTTCCCAATATTCCGGTGTGGAAAGCTCGGGCACTGAAGTCTCGGAAATTATCTTTTTTGTCGCCGCCATCTCGTTTTTCACTTCGCTGTGTTCATTCAGCTGGATTCACTTAACTTCCCAGGTTGTACCCGTTGGTGAATCCTTCAGAACGATGCCCTCGGACAACAACTGTAGCCGAATGCGATCAGCTTCGGCAAAGTTTTTCGCGGCCTTCGCGCTGGCACGCTCTGCAATCAGGCCCTCAATATCAACGGCCTGTGCCGAGCCAGACCCCGCTTCGCCGGCCACGTCAACGCGAGACTGTAGAAACTTCTCGTCCTGTAACAAACCAAGGGTCGCACCCAATGCCTTGAGCAACCCAGAAAGTTCACCTGATCGCGTCTTGTTGACCTCTTGCGCCAATTCAAATAATACGGCCACTGCGCCAGGGGTGCCAAAGTCATCATCCATTGCGTTTTTGAAGCGCAACGCAAAGCTATTACTCCAGTCAACGGGCGCGCCCAACGCCACTTTGATCGGAGGCACCAAACTGAGCGCCGTGTAGAGGCGCTTGAGCGAGCTTTCTGCATCATTCAAATGCACATCGCTGTAGCCCAGATCCGAGCGGTAATGTGCGCGCACCAGAAAGAAGCGAACAGTCTCTGGCTTGTACTTTCTCAACACGGCCTGGATGGTGAAAAAATTACCCAGGCTTTTGGACATCTTCTCGTTGTCTAACTGCACCATGCCGTTGTGCATCCAGAAATTGGCCAGCGGTTTGCCTGAGGCGCCTTCGCTTTGGGCGATTTCGTTTTCGTGATGCGGAAATTGAAGGTCGGTGCCGCCGCCGTGGATGTCGAATGTCTCACCTAGCGTCTCTGAGCACATAGCCGAGCACTCAATGTGCCAACCGGGGCGGCCCAGACCGTAGTCGCGTGAAACGCCACTGCTAGCGCCAACGTCCGCCACCAAGCCAGCCCACTTAGCATCGGCGGGCTCTGTGGCTTTGGCGGCCTTCCACAGCACAAAGTCCAAGGGGTCGCTCTTATCGTCCTGCACCGCCACGCGCACGCCCGAGCGCAAATCATCCAATGACTTACCAGACAGCTTGCCGTAACCTTCCAGCTTTCGCACAGCGAAATTCACGTCGCCGCTCGCCGCCTTGTAAGCCAAGCCTTTTGATTCAAGCTGACTAATGAGTTTGAGCATCTGCGGCACATACTCAGTGGCGCGCGGCTCGATGGTGGGCACCTCTATGCCCAGGCTGCCAATGTCGCGGCGCATCACGCCAATCATCTCGTCGGTCAGCGCGCGGATGCTGATGTTGCGCTCCAGCGCGCGCTTGATGATCTTGTCGTCAATGTCGGTGACGTTGCGCACGTAGGTCACGCGGTAACCCGAAGCTTTAAGCCAGCGCTGCACCACATCAAATGCCATCGCCATACGCGCGTGGCCAATGTGGCACAAATCGTAAATTGTCATACCGCACACATACATGCGCACGTGGCCGGGCTCAATGGATGAGAAGGTCTGGGTGCGACGCGACAGGGTGTTGTAGATGCGAAGGCTCATGGCGGGAGTTCGGGGTCTTGGCAGGGGAAAGAGATTAACGAGATGATGCAATCCGGGCTCTGGGAAATAAGCTTGCAAAGCGTCGCGCGAAAGCCCCTCAGCTACAATGCCCCGCAGTATATAGCTCTCATATTCGGCGCGCAGAGCTTCTCTTTTTCATTCTGTTTTGCATCTTGAAAACAACGTCTTACAAAGTCCCATTTTGAACGCCAACTTGCCTTCCAGACTCGTCCGCTTGCTGCTGATCGCCTTGGCGGTCGCCCTGGCACTGGGTGTGATATTCAGTCCATTGCAAGCGGTGGCTGACGAGTACACCGATGTCAGCCAACTAATGCGCTCGGGCAAGACGACTGAGGCGCTTGCCAAGATCGAGCAGCAATTAATCACCCGGCCGCGCGACCCGCAAATGCGTTTCTTCAAAGGCTTGATTCAGCGCGACACCGGCAAGCCCACCGAAGCGATCGCCACCTTCACGGCGTTGACTGAAGAGTACCCGGAGCTGCCTGAGCCCTATAACAACCTGGCGGTCTTGTACGCGGCCCAAAACCAGTTTGAGCGGGCGCGCGCGGCGTTGGAAATGGCACTTAAAAACAACCCGAGATACGCCGTGGCCTATGAGAATCTGGGCGATGTTTACGCTCGATTGGCCGCTGAGGCTTATGACAAAGCGCTTCAGATTGATGCCACCAGCAGCGCGAGCCTGATGCCCAAACTGAAAGTCGTCAGAGAACTGTTCAGCCTGACATCTAAATGATAGCCAAGTGATACCGAGTGATTTTTTAGGAGTGATTGGATGAATCGTAGAAGTTTTGGACGTTTGCTGAACAACCGCGCCGCTTTGGCCATCGTCACAGGCGCCCTCTTTTCAATCGCAGGTGTTGCCCAGGCGCAAGCTGCGCCGCAGGTTAAGTTTTCAACGTCCGCCGGTGATTTTGTGGTGGAGGTCTACCCCGACAAGGCCCCCAAAACGGTGGAGAACTTTTTGCAATACGTCAAAGACAAACATTACGA
>JANNFW010000501.1:0-3347 GCA_031380235.1 Rhodoferax sp.
GGTCGTGGGCGGGTGAGCGAGCGGGTGCACACGCTGGCCACGTTCTTGGTGGCGTTTGGAACCACGATGTCAGCCTTCTGGATACTGGCGCTGAACTCGTGGATGCACACACCTGCGGGGTTTGTCATGATCGATGGCAAAGCGCATGTCACGAGTTGGATGGAGGTGATCTTCAACCCGTCGTTCCCGTATCGATTGACCCACATGCTGATCGCTTCAGGCCTGACCGTGTCGTTCTTGCTGGCAGGCATCAGCGCCTACCGCTGGCTGCGCCAAGATCGTGGGCGCGATGTGCTAGCCACGCTGAAGGTGGGCGTCTATACCGCTGCGGTGTTGATTCCGATGCAGATTTTTGTGGGCGACTTACACGGCCTGAACACCCTGAAGCACCAGCCCGCCAAAATCGCGGCGATGGAAGGCATTTGGGACACTCAGCGCGGCGCGCCAGCAGTGCTGTTTGCGATTCCTGACAAGGCCACGCAGTCGAACAAATTTGAGATTGCGATTCCGAAACTCGCCTCGCTTTACCTCACGCATGACATTGACGGCGAGGTCAAAGGCATCAAAGAATTTGGCGACAAGCACCCGCCCGTCGGTCCGGTGTTCTGGGCGTTTCGGGTGATGGTGGGCACGGGCTTGCTGATGCTGGCGGTGAGCTGGTTCAGCGCCTGGCAATTGCGCAAAAGAGAACTGTTGCCGCAATGGTTGATGCGCGTGCTCGTGGCGATGACGTTCTCTGGCTGGCTAGCCTTGGTCGCCGGCTGGTACGTGACCGAGATTGGCCGCCAGCCTTGGCTGGTGCAGGGCGTGCTGACCACCGCACAAGCCGCATCAACCGTGCCCGCAGCCAACATTGCGTTGACGCTGGCGATGTACCTCACGCTCTATGCTGCGCTGCTGGTGGCGTATGTCAGCGTTGTTTTCCACGTCGCAAGAAAAGGGATGAAGGGTGCACAGCCCCTCAACGCCAATGACCCCACGAACTCTGCCGCCACCAACGGCCCGCAGGTGCGCCATGCTTGAGTTGATACCCGACCTGACGCAACCCGCAGGCTGGTTGCCGCTGGTTTTTGCGCTGGTGATGGCGCTGTCGATGCTCGCGTATGTCGTGCTGGATGGCTACGACCTCGGCGTGGGCGTGCTAATGCGCAACGCGGATGACGTGAAAAGGACACCATGATCGCCAGCATTGGCCCGTTTTGGGATGCCAATGAAACCTGGCTGGTGCTGGGTGTGGGCGTGCTCTTGGTGGCCTTCCCAATGGCGCACGGCGTGATTTTGGGCGCGCTGTATCTGCCCGTGGCGCTGATGCTGCTGGCACTTACGCTGCGTGGTGTGGCGTTTGACTTTCGCGTCAAAGCGCACGCCAATCACAAGCCACTGTGGGATCGCGCATTTTTTACGGGATCGTTACTCGCTGGATGGTCGCAGGGCTTCATGCTGGGCGGTTTGATCACTGGCTTCAAAGGCGACGTTTGGAGCAATCTGTTCAGCGCGTTGATCGGTTGCTGCCTGCTGGTGGCCTACTGCCTGCTCGGCGCGGGCTGGTTGATCATGAAGACCGAAGGCACATTGCAGCTCAAAGCCGTGCGCTGGGCACAGGGCAGCTTGTGGTTGACCGCGATTGGCGTTGCTGCCATTTCGGTAGTGACGCCCTGGGTCAGCGCAAGAATTTTTGACAAATGGTTCAGCTTCCCCAACGTGGTGATGCTGCTGCCCATTCCTGTAATGACCCTGGTTCTCTTCGGGGTGATGGCACGCAGCCTCAAGCGCTTGCCGGTTCGGTTGAAGGACAACAACCACTACGGGGCGGCTGTTCCTTTCGCCTGCACCGTGGGCGTGTTCTTGCTGTCGTTCTACGGGCTGGCCTACAGCCTGTTCCCCTGGCTGGTGATCGACAAACTCACCGTCTGGCAAGCCGCCAGTTCGCCCGAAGCGCTGATGGTGATTTTTTATGGCGTGGTGGTCGTGCTGCCCGTGATCATCGGCTACACGGTGTTTGCGTACCGGGTGTTTTGGGGCAAGTCGACAGCCCTGAACTATTGACTGCCACACAGAGACTTTGGCAGACGTTGCTTTTGCGGATGAGAGATCGGCGTTAAAACTGGCGCATCACCCGCTAGGTAGGTAAGATGGCTCGACGATATACGCCGTGTATCCAAAAGTAAGGAGCCCTCCATGGACATTGTTGAACGCGCCAAAGCCATCACTCTTAACCCGGCCGCAACCTGGCCCGTGATCGAGGCGGAGCCGCATACGCCGCAATCGCTCTTTGTACCGTACCTGCTGGTGTTGGCGGCCATTCCTGCGGTGGCAACCTTCATTGGCATGTCGGTCGTTGGCTTTGGTGCCATGGGTTTCAGCATGCGCATGCCAGTGCTCTCCGGGCTGTCCATGATGGTGACCAGCTATGTTTTGAGCCTCGTGATGACGTTTGCGCTGGGATGGCTGGTCAGCGCGCTGGCCCCGACCTTTGGGGGTCAGGCCAGTCTGATTCAAGGGCTCAAGCTGGTGGTGTTTGGCACCACGCCCGTGATGCTCGCTGGCATCCTGGGCATCTTGCCCGCACTGGGTATGCTGAGCCTGCTGGCCGCGCTGTATTGCCTGTACCTGCTTTACCTGGGTTTGCCGGTGCTGATGAAGAACCCGCCCGAAAAAACCATCCCCTACATGGTGGTAGTGGCCCTGTGCGGGATTGTGATGGGTGTCGTGGTGGCCGCGATCACCAGTGCATTCACGCCCTCACACGGTGGCATGCGCATGGGCGGCGCGATGCCCGGCGAGATGAAGATTTCAACCCCGCAGGGCGATGCCATTATCACTACCACGCCAGGTGTAGCGGGTATAGCGGGTGTACCGGGTGCCGCCGGTGCCGCATCCATCGTCGTCAAAACACCCGATGGCGAAATCAAAGTCGATGTCAAGCAGATGGAGGCGTTGGCCAAGCAAATGGAAGAATTGGCGGCGCAAATGGAAAAAAATAAGAAATAGAGTCAGCGTTCCTGTTGAATGCTGCTGGGTTTTCAGCAAACACAATGACGGAGGCAGCCGCACCTCACGCCGTCTTGATATCTTGCAGGCCTAGCTGCTTCTTGATGTCTTCGCGCATCACAAACTTCTGCACATTGCCCGTGATCGTCAATTGAAACGCATCCACAAACTTGATGTGGCGCGGCAATTTTTAGTTGGCAATCTTGCCGGTACAGAACGCGCGAATGTCATCGGCTGACGGCTGCACACCCGGCTTCAGGATGATGCAGGCACACAGCTCCTCGCCGTACTTTTCATCGGGCACGCCGATCACCTGGACGTCAGAGATGGCGGGGTGCTGGTACAGAAATTCTTCA
>JANNFW010000600.1:0-2036 GCA_031380235.1 Rhodoferax sp.
GGTCGCGACCCGCAGGGGGTTTGTGTGGGTCCCGCCGCGCACCGCCAGCGCTTTGCCATTTTCAAGAGAAGACAAGTGCAGCTCGGGCAACAGCAAAGACAACTGACAGCAGGTGACCAGTATCGGAATGGCCGGGCGAGGGCGCATGCCCCCTTGGTCCGACTGCGGCCTGGTCTTTCGGCAGTTACCTTCTGCTGCCACCCCGACCCACAATGTTGAATGCGACAGGTGGCCGTTCCGCTTTGCGCATGAACATGAACCGACGCGACTGCTCTGTCCTGCTGCTTGGAGTCCTTAGCAAGGAGGCGATTGCCATGCCCAATGATGCGAACAACGAACTCATCGAACATCGCAGCGAACTGCCGTTCGGCCAGACGCTGGAGCGTGTCCAGCGGGCGATCGAGGCTGCGGGCATGCGAGTCTTTGCGGTGGTCGATCACGCGGCCGGCGCAAAGGAAGTGGGGCTGGATCTGCTGCCCGCGACGCTCTTGATTTACGGCCACCCTAAGGGCGGCACGCCCGTCATGCAGGCATCACCCCATGCGGGGCTGGACCTGCCGCTCCGTGCCCTGGTCCGCGCCGATTCGGAGGGCCTTGCTTATGTGGCTTTCCACCCGATCGTGCCGTTGCTGGAGCGTCTGGGTGTGTCCCAAACGCTGTCCACTCGCCTGCTGCCGGCACAGGCGGCATTGCTTGACGCGATTCGAAAGTAACTGAGATAAAGCTTCGCTGACAAACGTGGAAGTGCACCACCCGCCGTGCATCGCTGACCGGTGAGTCCCACCCAGGTCACGACCTGTGTACCCGGCCGAATTAGCTTCGCGGTTCACCGCCGGGCAAGCCACGCGGCTCTGTTGTGGCTTTGGGCGATCCGCCAGTCATCCTGTTAAGGCGCAGCAAGAAACCGTTTGATCTCGGGATCGGGCACAAATCCGTTGCGGTTCGGCATCCGGATCTTCAGTATCGAGTCTTGGTTCAGCATGCCGCCTGGGCGTGACCTTGCCCCTGATCGACGTAGTCCTTAGCCACTCGATTACGCGGCATGCTTTGCCTGGCCCGCGCGCCAATTTTCTTCGAACTTCATCGGGCTAACGTAGCCCAGTGTTGAATGCAGTCGGCTATGGTTGTAAAAGGCCAACCAGTCGATCACCTCATCCATCGCCTGGCGCCGGGTGGCGAATTCCTTGCCGTACAACCTACCCACTTTCAGGCTGCCCCACAGGCTCTCGGTGGGTGCATTGTCCCAACAGTTGCCCTTGCGACTCATCGAACTGAGCATGCCATAGGCTTTGAGCGCGGCCTGAAACAATATGCTGCAGTACTGGCTGCCCCGGTCCGAATGGAAAATCAATCCCGGCCCAGGATGGCGCCTGAACCAGGCCATCCGCAGTGCGTCCATCACCATGCTGGCTTGCATGTGCGGCTGCATGCTCCAGCCCACTACCTGGCGGCTGAACAGGTCGATCACGCAGACCAGAAACAGCCAGCCTTCGGCCGTAGCGATGTAGGTGATGTCGCTAGTCCAAACGCGATCTGGAGCGGTCGGCGTGAAGTCCCTGGCCAACAGGTTTTCAGCCACGGGAAGATCGTGCTTGCTGTCCGTGGTGACGACGAATTTCCTCTTGCCTCGGGCCTTGATGCCATGCGCTTTCATCAGCCGCTGGACGCGATCTTTGCCCACCCGGATGCCTCGCGCGAGCAACTCCTTCCATACCCTTGGCCAGCCGTATTCGCCTTTGACTTCGGCGTGGATGGCGCGGATGTGCGCCAGCAGAGATTCGTTGCTGTGGCGCCCGCCAGGAAGGCTGGGACGGCCTTGTGCGCGCCTTCGCTGGTGTTCGAAGTAGCCGCTGACGCTGACGCTCAAAACTTCGCACATCAACGTGATCGGCCAGACCGCGCGGAACAGAAGAATCCAGGCGTACTTCACAGCGATTCCCTCGCGAAGTACGCCGTCGCTTTTTTTAAGATGTCGCGCTCCATCTTTACCCGCGCCAACTCCGCGCGCAGCCTTGCCAACTCCATCTGCTCGGCAC
>JANNFW010000597.1:0-4588 GCA_031380235.1 Rhodoferax sp.
AAGGCATCGGTTTGCACGGGTGAAGCCTGGGGCTGGGTTGGCGTAGGCTGGTTGGCGCTCGGTGCAGTCTTTTTGGTTTGAGACCACGCCGGCGATTGAAGGCAAACAATCAGCGCCACCGTTGCTGCGGTGGCACCAAGGCGGCGCAGGTGAATCACTTGCCTGTGTAGCTTATGCGGTAGATCGCACCGTTGTGGTCGTCAGAGACCAGCATCGAGCCGTCTTTCATCACCATCACGTCCACCGGGCGAGCCAGGTAAGTGTTATTTTCAATCATTCCGGTCAGGAAAGGCTCCATTTTCGAGATACCTCCCTTGCCATCCGGCCAGGCGACTTGAATGTCAGCAGCGAACTTCTTGCTGCGATTCCAGGAGCCATGGCGTGCCATGAAAATTGCATTTTGGTACTTCTGCGGAAACATCTTGCCGGTGTAGAAACGCATGCCCAAAGTGCCAGCGTGCGGGCCCGTCAGCGCGGCCGGCTGTGAGAACTCAGTGCAGTCTTTGCCCCAACCGAATTCGGTATCCGCAAGGGTGCCCTGATTGCAGAACGGATAGCCAAAGTGGTCTTTGCCAGGTTTGCCAACACGATTCAGCGTGTCGTTGGGCAAGTCTTCAGACACCCAGTCGCGACCATTGTTGGTGAACCAAAGATCACCCGTTTTGGGATGAAAATCAAAGCCAACGGTGTTGCGCACGCCCTTGGCGACCACTTCAAACCCGCTGCCGTCCAGATTCATCTTGGCGATTTGTGCAAACCCGTCTTTCTCCTCACACACATTGCAAGGCGCACCGGTGGGCGCGTAGAGCTTGCCGTCCGGCCCGATTTTGATGAACTTCCAGCCGTGCGGCACCAAGCCAGGAAACTTGTCGTAAATCATCACTGGCTTGGGCGGGCTGTCCAGGTTCGCCTCAATGTTGTCGTAGCGCGTGATTTCTTTGGGTGTGGCAACGTATAGCGAACCCTTATGAAACTCGATGCCGTTGGGCAGGAAGAGTTTTTCGGCGATGGTTTTAACTTCGCGCTTTCCGCCTTTGTCGGTCACCGCATAAATCTTGCCTGCCACAAACAGGGAACTGACAAACACCGTGCCTTTGTCACCCAGGCGCATGCCGCGCGCATCCAGAATGTTGCTGGCCCAAACTTCTGCCTTGAAGCCCGGCGGTAATTTCATTTTGGCTATCGGCAGCTTGCTCTCTTCAGTGGCAATCGGGAAAGAGGGCACCGGCGCGAGTGCTTTGCCTGGGCCATCTTTGGGCATGCCGATCGCCCAAAATGGAACTTCAGCCGGTTTGGCTGCATCCTGCGCCCATGTGCTGGTGACGGTCAGCAGGACAGCCGCCCCAACTAAAGCCTTGCGCCAGTTTTTGAATCCACCCCGTCCGGTCGGTATCTTTTGCAGCATTGAATGTCTCCTGTGTGGTGAGTCGAGTACTTAAATCACATTCGGTGTTCTGTCAGATTGTCGGACAAACCAACAGGTTTACCGATCAGTATCTTTTAGAGCGCCGAAGCATAATTTAAGTCGGAAACGCCAACTTGTCAAGTAGAGCAGTACCAACCTACAGCACCACCTTCACCATCGGATGTGTGGAAAGGGTGCGGTACAGCTCGTCGAGCTGCTCGCGGCTGGTGGCGGTGACGGTGATGGTCACGCCCAGGTATTTACCGCCTTTGCTTTCGCGCAGCTCAACCGTGGTGGCATCAAACGTGGGGTCGAACTGGTGGGCAATGTGGGTGATGGTATGCACCAGGCCGTCCACCCGCAAGCCCATCACCTTGATGGGGAAGAGCGAAGGATATTGAATCAGCGACGGGGTTGGTGAGACCGCAGGCGGCGGTTTGTCGGTGGTCATGCCGCCACCACCTCGCGGGCTCCCGCCTTGGCGGATTGGTAGCCTGCATGAAGTTTGGCGTAGACCGGGCCGGGCACGCCCAGTGTTGCACCATTGCCCACAGGTTTGCCGTCCAGGGAGGTGATGGCCAGCACTTCCTTGGTGGCGCTTGAAAGCAATAGCTCATCGGCGTTCAATACCTCTTCGCGGCTGATGCGGCGCAACTCAAAACCCAAGCCCTGGGCCTGGCAAAGCTCTTCAAACAAACCGTAGCGGATGCCTTCGAGCACCAGGTTGTCCTTGGGCGTGCCCAGCACCTTGCCAGCCTTAACCACCCACACGTTGCTCGCAGCGGCCTCGCTCAAAAAGCCATCGCGAAACATCACTGTTTCCACTGCGCCCGCATCAAAGCTGATTTGCCGCGCAAATACAGCCCCCAGCAAACTGGTACTTTTGATGTGCGCCTTGGCCCAGCGAAAGTCGTCTGCTGTGACGCAAGCCACGCCCTTTGCGCGCTGCTCGGCGGTGGGTGGCTTCATCACATTGCTCATCGCAAACACAGTGGGTGTGATGTTCTCGGGCATGACGTGATCACGCAGGGCGACACCGCGCGTGATCTGAATATAGATCAGTTGGTCAAGCGTGTTTGCGTCAGCACCTACCGAGTCGGCGTAGTTCGCAATGAGCTTCATGACCATCGCCAGCCATTGGGCGTGCGTCATCGGGTTTTTAATGCGCAATTCAGCCAAGCTGCGGTCTAGCCGCACCATGTGGTGGCTAAAGCGAAACGGCTGGCCTGCGTAAACCGGGGCTACTTCATAGATGCCATCACCAAAAATAAAACCGCGATCCATGACGCTGACTTTGGCATCAGGCAGTACGGTGAAATCGCCATTCAGGTAACAGGGAAGCGGAGGAAGTGGGGTCATCACCAAATTATCGCAGTGTGCCGGATCTACGCCTGCCAGAAGAATCACTTTGTTTTCGCATCGCCGACAAATGCCAGAATTGGTATTCTACTACAAATGTGGTTATATTTTCGATAAAATTAACCCAGAAGTTAATTTTGAGGCAAAATTGACCAGAATCGTCATATTATTGAGTGTTTTGAGCCTGTAGCTCTCGAATAATATGCACAAGTAGCTATATTACTGATAGCAAATTCTCGACTACAACATCAATGTAACGGCTACGCAAAATCAACGCCAAATCGCCTCGCCAAGTCCAACAGCTTCTTGTCAAGAGTCCAAAGCCTTGCATCGGGCGTGATGCAGGCGCTCGCCAGCAGCGCTATATCGACGAAGCCACAGCCCACGCCGTAGAGTTTTTCACGCTCGATAAAGGCCATCAATTCCGACCAGCTCGCTAAGCGCGCTTGCCCAAGCAGTGCCATGTCACCCAAAATTTGATCTCTGGGCACAGGTGGCGTACCGCATGCAATTTCAGCCAGTACCATGGGGTGGCCAAGAACGCAATCACGCTCGATCAAATTCACCAACGCAAGGTTTGCATGGCGAAAATGAGCCACCCATACCGACGTGTCTACAAGAACGTTCATTCGTGCGTAAGCGCCTCTCGGCGGCGCGGCACATCAGCCATATCAGGCGCCAATCCACCCATGGCCGCCAGCCGTTTACCCGCCTGAACACGTACAAACGTGCTGATTGCCTCACGAAACAGATCCGCCTTGTCCAGCTTCGGATCGGCCAATTCAAGCGCCTTTTGATATAACGCATCGTCGATAGTAATGGTGGTGCGCATGGTGCAAATCTTTCAACGATCAAAGTTGATGCGATAGTACATCTTTTTTGATGCTTTCGTAAAGTTTTCGCGATGAAGGTTCGCGAACTTATACAGCACTCAGTTCACTGACCTGAAGACTGGGACGGTGAGCGGCATCAAAAAGCAACTGGGTCTGAAATAATCAAAACGAGGTGTTTATGAAATTTCCTGTGACGTTAACGCGCGATGAAACCGACGGTGGGCTCGTCGTGACGTTTCGAGACATTCCCGAAGCTATCACTCAAGGCGAGACTGTAGAAGACGCGCTTGCGATGGCCAAGGAAGCACTTGAAACTGCCATGGAGTTCTACTTTGAAGACAAACGCTGTGTGCCTGCGCCTTCAAAGCCCAAGCGTGGGCAGCACACGATAGAACTGCCAGCAAGTTTGTCAGCCAAAGTTTGGTTGCTCAACGAGATGGTGGCGCAAAACATGCGGCCCGCAGAGCTAGCCAGGCGTTTGAACACCACCCCACAACAAGTCAACCGCCTCACCAACTTGCGCCACACCACCCGCATTGATGCTATAGCCGCTGCACTTCATGCGATGGGGCGGCAACTTGAAATTAGTGTTGTGTGAGTCTGCCTGGCTTACAGGGCAGAGGCGGTTTTGATTCCTGTGATTGATGACGAGCGGCAAGACAATCGCTGCGCTACTTGCTTCGAACTTTAAAGCAATCAGACCATGCATTCATTGGCCTCCAAGGCATAGATATCTTTCAAAAACATTCAAATGCATGATTGAAAGACCTGACCCTGATGTCTTCTGATGTCTATCGTCAGCCGCTCAAATCCTGTTCACACTTTGAAAGCCATTCGCGTGGCGAAACACCCAATCTCGCGGTAAAGACGCGTGACAACGCAGACTGAGAGCTGTACCCCAACTCACCAGCAAGCATTTTCAATGGCACCCCCTCGCGCAGCCGAGCTTGTGCAATCGTCAATCGCCAATTGGCAACATAGTCGGCAGGTG
>JANNFW010000640.1:0-5176 GCA_031380235.1 Rhodoferax sp.
GGTTTGTGCTGGCGCAGGCGGTGGGCGGCGTAGTGGGCGTGCTGCTGGCGCGCGGGCTGGAGACGCAAGGTTCATAAATTACTTCAACAACGTCATGACAAGCATGCCGACGAATATGCCGAAAAATATCACGATTTACCACAATCCGGACTGCAGTACCTCCCGCAACGTGCTGGCGCTCATCCGCAACAGCGGCGTTGAGCCCACCATCATCGAATACCTCAAAACGCCACCGGGGCGCGCCAAGCTGGTCGAACTGATCGGGTTAATGAATGTGCCAGTACGCGACGTACTGCGGCAAAAAGGGACGCCCTACGATGAGCTTCAGCTGGGCAACCCGGCCCTGAGCGATGACGACTTGATCGATGCGATGGTGGCTGCTCCGATCTTGATGAACCGCCCCATCGTGGTGACAGAACTGGGCACCCGCCTTTGCCGACCGTCCGAGGTCGTGCTGGAGATTCTGCCGTCACCCCAGCAGGGCGAGTTCAGCAAGGAGGACGGCGAGCAGGTCGTCAACGCACTGGGGGTTCGAGTTGCAGGCGCTTGACATGACCCAACTGCCCAATGTCAGCGAAACACTGTTCTCGGTACCGTCACTTGACCAACTTCGGCCCGCATCGCATTCCAGTCACCCGCCCCGCATACTGCTGCTCTACGGCTCATTGCGTGAGCGGTCGTTCAGCCGCCTTTTGAGCGAGGAAGCCGCGCGCTTGCTGATTGCCATGGGCTGCGAAACGCGAACCTTCAACCCCGAGGGTCTGCCCCTCGCAGACAGTGCACCCGACACACATGCCAAAGTGCAAGAGTTGCGCGAACTGGCCGCCTGGAGCGAGGGCATGGTGTGGTCATCGCCCGAGCGGCATGGGGCCATGACCGGCATCATGAAAACCCAGATTGACTGGATTCCCCTGAGCTTGGGCGCAGTGCGACCCACGCAAGGCAAAACGCTCGCGGTGATGCAGGTCAGCGGGGGCTCGCAGTCGTTCAACGCCGTCAACCAGCTGCGCGTGCTGGGCCGCTGGATGCGCATGATCACCATTCCCAATCAGTCATCCGTCGCCAAAGCCTTCATGGAGTTTGACGATGCCGGGCGAATGAAGCCGTCCGCGTATTACGACCGTGTCGTGGATGTAATGGAAGAGCTGGTGAAGTTCACGCTGCTCACACGCGACGTGTCGTCCTACCTCGTGGACAGGTACAGCGAGCGCAAAGAGAGCGCTGAAGATCTGATGAAGCGGGTGAACCAGGCGTCCATCTGATGCGGTGCTGCACTTTTACTCGCGACTCACCAGTCCGGACAGTTCGACAAATCCAATCGGCATGCGTACCAGCCACGGCAGGATGAACCGGCGTTTGGCCAGCCCGCCAGAGATGCGTGCCATCTGTTTGCGTTCCCCGGCAAGCCGGGATGCAAGCACGGGATCACGGTGGCCAACCCCAGCACGCAATTTGTTGAGGAGCACAGAATCGGCAGAAAACAACGATGTCCATCGCGCGTCAATCCGTTTATAGCGAGCGTGGCTTGAGCCATATCGCGCTGATCAAGGCCACGACAGCGGCCATTCCAAAGGCTAAGCCAGGGCCTGCCAGGGACCACAACAGACCGAAGACAAGCCCCGACGGGATTGCCGCCACCCCGGTCACCATGTAATACCAGCCGAAGGCAGTCCCTTTTTCTGCTTCAGGGGCCAGTTCACTCACCAGTGAGCGCTCTACGCCTTCACTGATGCCGCTGAGCAGCCCATAGACGCTGACGGCTATCCACAATGCGATTTCGCTGCCAACCATTGCCAGGCCCGCATATCCCACGGCAAGGGTGATCCAATTGAACAGCGTGAGTGAGCGTTTGGACATGCGGTCAGCCAGTGGCGCACCCAGGTAAGCAGTGAGGGTTTGCAAAGCAGCCAGCCACGCCCAAAGCAGCAGCAAAGTCACCGTCTGCATGCCCAGCTCGTGGCCGCGCAAAATAATGAAGGCCTCCGATGCCTTGGCGAAACAAAACAAGGCCAGCACCTGTAGATAGTGCTGAAGGGGTGGTGAAACACTACCCCATGAAAGTGGCTGGAGCGCAATGTGGGCAGAGGGTTGTGCACCCATGATGCTGGCCGGCACAGGTAGCAGCATGAGCAGTATCAGCACTGCAATGCCGGGAAACGCCGACAAGGCGATGACCTGAGTGATACCCAATCCCGACCAGCTCAAGGCGGCTGCTGCCAAAAGAGTGCCTACGACCGCGCCAGCATAGTCCATCGCCCGATTCAACCCATACATCTGCCCCCGCTGTGAGGAAGGGGTTGCGTCGGCCAGGATGGCATCGCGGGGCGCACCACGAATGCCCTTGCCCAGGCGGTCAGCGCTGCGCAATGCAGCAACCATGACCCAAGATCCGGCCAGTGCCATCAGTGGACGGGAAAGTGTCGCCAGCCCGTAGCCAAAGACCACCATGGGCTTGCGCTGCTGCGGGTGAACATCAGCACGCCGGCCAGACCAGAGTTTGAGCATCGCGGCCAGAGCATCGGCAAAGCCTTCTACCAAGCCCAGCGCGATTGGGCCAGCCGCCAGCACGCTTGCCAACAGAATGGGTAAGAGCGGGGTCACCATTTGCGCAGACACTTCATTCAAGAAGCTCACAGCGGCAAACATCAGGACTGGTTTGGGCATTTGCATTGTCATTGTGTAAAACCTAGGGGTGCGTGCGTCTAGCCGATTCTGCCCAAAGCCAGCACCAAAGCCGGATAAACAACGAAGTCGGCGTGACAGTTCTTGTTAGCTGCATCTCTGATTCCGTTGACTTCGCACTTGCTGATGTTTGGATTTTTATTTCATTGTGTCTTCACGAGGCGTTAGCCGAGTTTGCTGCCGGGCAGTGGATCGACAAAGAATTTGACAATGTAAATGGTTGCAGTCGTGATATGGCTTCATGTGACAAGCTTGTAGCAGGGAAGCAAGCGCTGCGGGGGTCGCTTTATCCAAGTCTTGCCACCTCGCAGACCAATGAAAATGCACAGAGAGATCTGCCTATTCAAAAGCGCACCAACACCGGGTGGTTTCACGCATCTGCATGTCAGGTGCTGGTTGTCCCGGCCCTTCGCGTCGCCAGCAATTGCCCCTGACGCACTGCCACAAGTTCACCTTCGGCCACTGGTTGCCAAGCCTCGTCGGTTAGGGGTACGCTGGCGATGAGCAGCGAAACTCGTGCTTCCTGCGCGATTGTTACGCCGGCCTGGTGTGCAGGCGGCGGATCACTGGGTGCGCAATGACGTTGCAGCATCCACAGTCCGGGTGGCTGTGCATGCGTGCTGCCCTTTTGCAGCCGCTTGTGGCCATGCGCAAAGAGCGTGTCGCCATCGGCATAAAGAAAGTTGGCTGGCCCGAGTGCGCGTAATTCGTCAGCGAAAGCACCAAGCAGCAACAGGCGTGCATCCAGTGTCGGAGGACTGGCCTCCTGCCACAAGGTTCGCAGCCGCCCCATCAAGACGCAGAAGGCAAATTCAGAATCGGTTTGCCCGACAGGCCGGTGCTGGTCGAGCACCAATGTTCCACTGTTCGCGATGCCAGGCAGGTCGCCGTTGTGAGCGAACACATGCGTACGGCCGCCAAGCTCGCGAATGAAGGGCTGCGTGTTGGAAAACTGAACCGTTCCCTGCGTGGCGTGGCGGATGTGAGAGATGGCCAGATTGGTCGTTGGCCCCTCAGTTTCGAGGTAGCTGACAAGCGCGCTGCCTTCGGCGGCCAGTGGCTCACGGAACAATGCCACGTCCTGTCCCTGATAAAACGCGACGCCCCAACCATCGTGCGTGGTGCCTTTAAGGCCGCCGCGCGACGCCAACGTGTGCAGCGAAAACGTTAGCCGGGCAGGCTGCGAGGTCGACAGTGCTAGCAGCTCACACATGGGGGCTCAAATGCGCTACAACCTTTGCTGGAGCCGCGTTTGCCTTGGTCTGGCGCTGGTCTGCCACTAATTTGGACAATTCCACGAACCCGATGGGCGGGCGGGTCAGCCACGGTAAGACGAACAGGCGCTTGGCCAGCCCGCCAGAAATGCGTGACATCTGTTTGCGTTCACCATCCAGTCGCGCCGCCAGCAACGGGTCATGCGTGCCCGCGGCCAGCACGCTTTTGTTGAGTACCCAGGCATAAGGCTCGATGCTGGCGCGCCGCAGATCGTCTTGCAGTGCAGCGGCTTGCGACACCGGCGTCACTTCCGGCAAGGCTACCAAAATAATCTTGGTATACGCCGCATCTTGCAGCCGCATCAACGGCGTGACCATGCGCCCCGCGCCGTGGCCTTCAAACTCCCGCATCATTTGCCGGTGGTAGGCACCCGTGGCATCCATCAGCAGCAGGGAATGCCCGGTGGGTGCGGTGTCGAGCACCACAAAAGCGCTACGCCCTTCGCTGACGATTCGCGAAAACGCATGGAACACAGCCACTTCTTCGGTGCAGGGTGAACGCAGGTCTTCCAGCAACAAGGCTTGTTCTTGCGCATCCAGGCCAGGCGATTTGGCCGCCATGATTTTGTCTACATAGCGCTGCGTCTCGACTTTGGGGTCGATGCGGTCCACCCGCAGACCCGGCACCTCTCCATCGAGCGTGCGAGCCAGATGCGCTGCGGGGTCGGTGGTGCTCAGGTGAACAGTTTTCCCGCGCTGGATGAGTCCCAGGGCGAGGGCGGCGGCTATCGTCGTTTTGCCAACGCCGCCCTTGCCCATGACCATGATCAGGCCGTGCCCGGTTGCGGCCAACTCGTCGGACAGCGCGTCCAGGCCCTGAAATGCCGCCATCGGCTCGACTGTGACGGATGGGGCGGCTGCAACAGGTGGTGCGCCGGTGCTCAGCAGCGCCCGCAGGGCAGGCAGTCCTACGGTGTCAAACGCCCGCAGCGGCACGCGGTCTTGTGGCAAGGCGCGCAGGGACGGGGGCATTTCATCCAGCGCAAGCTGGCCGAGGGACTCAATGGCACACGCCACCGCGTCGGTGCGCTCGGTGGCATGAAAGTCACCATTGACCACAAGGCGCTGGTTGTGCAGACCCAGCGTGTGCAATTCTTCAGACGTACGGGCCGCCTCGGCAATCGCACCCTTGTCCGGCCGGGTCACCAGAATTACGGTGGTTTTGGCTGGATCACTCAAGGCCGCAAGCGCGGCTTTGAAGCGTTCTTCCTGCATCTTCA
>JANNFW010000650.1:0-2294 GCA_031380235.1 Rhodoferax sp.
TCTGACACGAAGCGGCCAATCGGCCCGGCGAAGAGCATCATCAGTGCCACCGACACAATCACCGCTGCAATCATGATGCGCACGTCATCCACCATCCCCACCGCAGTGATGATCGAATCCAGCGAGAACACCAGGTCGATGATCATGATTTGCAGGATGACGGCAGCAAAAGTCGCTTTGACGGCACTGGCAGCGCTGTGATCTTCACCTTCCATCGATTGATGAATTTCGGTCGTGCTTTTCCAAATGAGGAAGAGGCCACCCAAAATCAAAATCAAGTCACGCCCCGAGATGCCTTTGCCCAGGATCGAGAAGAGTGGCTCCACCAGGCCCACGATCCACGCCAGCACCAAAAGTAACCCAATGCGCATGAACATTGCCATGAACAGGCCGATGCGCCGCGCAAACTCGCGCTTTTCCTTGGGCAGTTTGTCCACCAGAATCGAGATGAAGATGATGTTGTCAATGCCCAGCACCAGCTCCAAAGCGGTGAGGGTGGCAAAGGCAATCCAGGTTTGGGGGTCAGAGAGGAGTTCAAGCATGGGCGACAGAATACACGGATGGCAGATTGCTGCAAACCGCGCATTATCTGAAAAACTATCGCGAACTTGGCATGCTCAGGATATTTTTCCTCATGACTTGGAAGGGTTTGATCAATATTTTGGTAGCGGCAAAGTCAGGGTCACCAGCGTCCCCACGCCTAATGTGCTCTTTACATCCACTTGCCCGCCGTGCAATTCCACAATCCGCTTGACGATCGCGAGACCTAAGCCGCGCCCGCCTTCGCCGGTTGCGGGGGCCACGCTCTGGCGGCTTTGGTAGAAACGGTCAAACAGGTGGGGCAGGTCGGCGGCGGCGATGCCCGGCCCCGTGTCGGTCACGGAGATCAGAACCTGCGAGTCGTTTTGCGTGGCATCCAGCGTGATGACTTGGCCCGCGCTGCAAAACTTCAGCGCGTTGTCGACCAGGTTGGCAATCGCCCGCTCAAACAACTCCACATCCAGCGCGGCAGCAACTCCCCGTGCGGCACCCGCGTGGGTGGCAACGCGCAAGCTGACACCCAGCCGCGTGGCGCGGTCTGCAAAGCGCAGCACCACGTCGTCCAGCAGCTCCAGCACGTCCATCACCTGCATTCTCAGCTTGAACTCGGGCTCGTCGAGCTGGGCTAAATCACCCATGGAGTGCACCAGCCGCGCCGCGTTATGCGTGTTGCGCAGCGCCACTTCCACCAATTGACGGTCGGCTGCGCGCGCGTCGTCACCCGCCCAGCGACTCTCCAGCGTCTCTAGGCAAGCGGTGGTGGCGGTCAGCGGTGAGCGAAGGTCGTGTGACAGGTTGCTGACGCCCTCGCGCCTGAAGTGATCCAACCGCGCAAGCGTGCGCCATTGCGTGCGCAACGTCGCCAGCATCATGCGAATACCGTTGTTGAGCTGGCCAAATTCATCACGCGATGAGGTGCCCGCTGTCGCTTCAAAAGGGTCAGAGTTTGCATTCGTAGGGCTGCTGGATAAGTCTTCCAAGCCATCGCGCGAGACTGCTGCCACCGCCTCAGTCAACCGGGCCAGCGGTCGCGTCACCACCGAAGTCACCCACGCCGCCAGCAGGGTGGCCAGAGCGACCACCGCCAGTATCAACACCAGTGCGGGCTGCGCAAACGCACTGCGCAGGCTGGCCCAGCCGCCTTGCGGCAAGCTGCGCTGGCGGCTCACCATGTAAAGATAGCCCACGACGGGCGTGTCGTTGCGGATGACAGTTTGGCGCAGCGGGCGTGCTGCGATCACGGCGTTGGCATCTCCGTGCGCCGGGTCGTCGCCCATCACATACGGCATCGGCATTGGCCCGGCCGCATCCATCACCGGCCCCAGTGCCACCTTGAAGCCTTTGGGCAGATCGATGTCTGCAGACGAGGCCATCACCGTGCCTTGTGCATCCAGCAAATACAACTGCGTGTCGGCTTCAAACAGCACCAGGTTCGCCAAAAAGCCATTGAAGTCGTCTGCGAAGCGCTCCCGCAGCGCAAACATATCGGTATGGCTTGCCACCACGCGCTCTAAAAAGGCGCTGGCGCGGTAGTAGGTGGTCTCACGGTCAAAGCGCTCAAACGCCAGCAGCACGGTAGCGATCACACCGATGGCGGTGAGCAGCCCGGTGATAAAAATGGTGAAGGCAATCTTGAAGCGAACCGTCACGGGCCATCCCACTCAAGCAACCCCACATCAAGCCACTTCACCGCGCACTCTCGTCGCGCATTTTGTAGCCCGCGCCGCGTACCGTCAAAATCAACTCGGGCCTGA
>JANNFW010000694.1:0-6158 GCA_031380235.1 Rhodoferax sp.
ATGCCCTTGATGCCGGGGGCGATGCGGAATTTGTCACTGGAGTGCCGCAGGTGGTGCAGGATTTTGACCTGCGCGTGCCCTTCATCGATCTCGCCCGAGACGCCGGATTTGTAGCGCAGGCCATGACAGAGAAACTGGTCAACGCCAAGCTTCGCGCCAACTTCCAGATCCAAGTCCTGACCGGCCTATTCTTCCGCAACAAGGGCGCGTACGTGGTGGGCAAGTTGATCAATGGCTTCAACGAGTTTCCGTTCGCCCTACCAATTCTTTACAACCAAGGCGACAAGCTGAACATCGACGCCGCGCTGTTTGGTGAAGACGACCTGCTGATGCTGTTCAGCTTCGCGCGGGCTTACTTCATGGTGGACATGGAGATCCCGTCAGCCTACGTGCAGTTTCTGCGCAGCATGATGCCGCGCAAGCCGCGCAATGAAATTTACAGCGCTCTGGGCCTTCAAAAGCAGGGCAAGACGCTTTTCTACCGCGATTTTCTGCACCACCTGCGGCACTCCAGTGACAAATTCCGCATCGCACCCGGTATCAAGGGCATGGTGATGCTGGTGTTCGATCTGCCTTCGTTCCCTTACGTCTTCAAGGTCATCAAAGACTATTACCCGCCCCAAAAAGACACCACCCGTGAGCAGATCAAGGGCAAGTACCTGCTGGTGAAGCAGCACGACCGGGTGGGCCGCATGGCCGATACGTTGGAGTACAGCGAAGTGGCTTTTCCGCGTGACCGCTTTGACGACGAGCTGATTGCCGAGATTGAAAAGTTTGCTCCCAGCCAACTGGAGATCAGCGACCGCGATGCCGATGGGCACACCGAGGTCATCATCAAGCACGTCTACATCGAGCGGCGCATGATCCCGCTGAACATCTATTTGCAGGAGGCGTTTGACGCGGGCGGCGCAACAGCGGTTGCGGGTTCCATCGTGCCTGCGAGCACTGCGCGTGCGCGTGAGCAGATCGAGCGCGGTGTGGTCGAATACGGCAACGCCATCAAGGATCTGGTAGCTGCCAATATTTTCCCAGGCGATATGCTGTGGAAAAACTTCGGCATCACGCGCCACGGCAAAGTGGTTTTCTACGATTACGACGAAATCGAATACATCACCGACTGCAACTTCCGCGTCATTCCGCCACCGCGCAATGAAGAAGAAGAGATGAGCGGCGACGTTTGGTACAAAGTCGGTCCCAAAGATGTCTTTCCTGAAACCTTCGGCCCCTTCTTGTTGGGCAACCCGGCCGTGCGCAGCGTCTTCATGAAGCACCATGCCGACTTGCTGGAGGCCGGGTTTTGGCAAGGCCATAAGGAGCGCATCATGGCCGGGCATGTGCATGATGTTTTTCCGTACGATCAGGAGAAACGGTTTGCCAGTGCCACACCCGCTTGACCTCTAGCGGTGGTGGTGTTATTCTTACTGCGTCTTACCACTTTCGAAAACTTGTCATGCTTTCAACCACGCTGTCATCCAAAGGCCAGGTCGTCATTCCCAAAGAACTGCGTGATGCCCGCCAGTGGCACGCAGGTATGAGCCTGACTGTGGAACAGGTGCCCCAGGGTCTGTTGATTCGGCCTGTCAAAAAGCCTCTGTTTCCAGTGACAACCATTGAAGAGGTGATGGGGTGCGCTCGTTATGCCGGGCCCAAGTTAAGCGAAGCGGAAATTGCCAAGCGGCTTAAGGCCGCTGCGGTGCGTAAGTTCGGACACTTGAAGAGTCAAAGCAAGTGATCGCGCTTGACACCAACGTGCTGCTGCGCTGCATCACACTGGACGATGCAAGCCAACTTCGTGTGGCACAGCAACTGCTCGACCACCCAGCGGGGGTGTTCATAGCCAAAAGTGTTTTGCTGGAAGTCGAATGGGCGCTGCGCGAGGTGTTCGAGCTGCCGCAAACGACGGTTCAGGGTGCGCTGAACAAAGTCTGTGGGCTGAGCCATGTGCACCTTGAAAACGAGGAGCAAGTGGCTCAGGCGCTTTCGGATTATTCGCAAGGTATGGACTTTGCTGATGCGCTTCATGCGGCATCGAGTCAGGCGGACAAGGGCTTGTACACGTTCGACAAAAAATTTGTCAAGAAGGCAATGTCGCTTGGGCGTGACGTTCACCTTGCCAAGGCAGGGTTGTCCCATTGACCAAAATTTGCTTAATCACCCGATCAACTTGAAGGAGAAAACCAATGTCTGAATCAATAACTGACCCTATCGTCATCGTCGGCGCCGCCCGCACGCCCATGGGTGGCTTTCAAGGTGACTTTTCGTCCTTGTCGGCGCATGACCTGGGCGGTGCTGCCATCAAGGCGGCCATAGATCGCGCTGGTATCAAACCCGAGTTGGTCACTGAAGTTCTGTTTGGCAACTGCCTGATGGCGGGCCAAGGCCAGGCACCTGCGCGCCAAGCGGCGTTCAAGGGCGGTTTGCCCATCAGCGCGGGGGCGGTCACGCTGTCCAAAATGTGTGGGTCGGGCATGAAGGCAGCTATGTTTGCGCATGACATGTTGCTGGCCGGCAGCCACGACGTGATGGTGGCGGGCGGCATGGAGAGCATGACCAACGCGCCGCACCTGCTGCTCAAAGGCCGCAGCGGCATTCGCATCGGGCACGACCGCGTGATGGACCACATGATGCTCGACGGTTTGGAAGATGCCTACGAAGCAGGCCGCTCCATGGGCACCTTTGGCGAAGAGTGCGCGACCAAATACAACTTCAGCCGCGCGCAGCAGGATGCATTCGCCACGGCCAGCGTGCAGCGCGCGCAGGCGGCCACGCAGTCAGGCGCGTTCGCAGCGGAGATCACGCCCGTGACGGTAAAGGGCCGTGCTGGCGATGTCATCGTCTCCATCGACGAAGGTCCGGGCAAGATCAAGCTGGACAAAATCGCCACGCTCAAACCTGCGTTCAAGAAAGACGGCACCATCACCGCCGCCAGCAGCTCCAGCATCAATGATGGTGCAGCCGCCCTGGTGCTGATGCGGGCCTCCACCGCTGCGAAACTGGGTTGCAAGCCGATGGCAAAAATCGTCGCCCACGCCATGCACGCGCAGGAACCCAACTGGTTCACCACCGCACCCGTCGGTGCCGTTAACAAAGTGCTGGCCAAGGCGGGCTGGTCGGTCGCTGACGTGGACTTGTGGGAAGTGAACGAGGCTTTTGCTGTCGTTCCGCTGGCGCTGATGCATGAGCTGAAAGTCAGCCACGACATCGTGAACGTGAACGGCGGCGCCTGCGCGCTGGGCCATCCGATTGGCTCCAGCGGTGCGCGCATCATGGTGACGCTGATGTATGCGTTGAAGGCACGGGGTCTGAAGAAAGGCGTTGCCACGCTGTGTATTGGCGGTGGTGAGGGCACAGCGGTAGCCCTTGAGATGCTGTAGTTCCATCGTCAGCAGCAGGAGCTAAGGTGATCCTCAACCATGACCAGGAGATGATTCGCGACGCGGTACGCGAGTTTGCCAACAACGAGCTGTGGCCCAACGCTGCTGCTTGGGACAAGGCGCATTACTTCCCGCGTGAGGCGCTGCAAGGCCTGGCTGCGCTGGGTGCGTACGGCATCTGCGTGCCTGAAGAGTTTGGCGGCGCGAATCTGGATTACCTCACGCTCGCTTTGGTGCTGGAAGAAATTGCAGCGGGCGATGGTGGCACCAGTACGGTCATCAGCGTCACCAATTGCCCGGTGAACGCGATTCTGCTGAATTTTTGCAATGTCGCGCAGCAGAAAAAGTGGTTGGAGCCACTGGCGCAAGGCAAGATGCTTGGCGCGTTTTGCTTGACCGAGCCGCATGTGGGTTCTGATGCTTCGGCGCTTAAAACCACGGCGGTACGCGATGGCGACGGCTATGTGATCAACGGCGTCAAACAGTTCATCACCAGCGGCAAGAACGGTGACGTTGCGATTGTGATCGCGGTGACCGACAAAGCCGCAGGCAAGCGCGGCATGAGTGCGTTCATCGTGCCCACCAACGCGCCGGGCTACCAGGTGGCGCGGCTCGAAGACAAGCTGGGCCAGCACTCCAGCGACACGGCGCAGATCAATTTTGACAACTGCCGCATCCCGGCAGAAAACCTGATTGGCCAGGAGGGCGAGGGCTACAAAATTGCGCTGGGTGGGCTGGAGGGCGGGCGCATCGGCATCGCCGCGCAAAGCCTGGGCATGGCCCGCAGCGCGTTCGAGGTGGCGCTGGCGTATGCGAAAGATCGAGTGAGCTTTGGACAGCCGATCTTCAACCACCAAGCGGTGGGCTTCCGGTTGGCTGAGTGCGCGACCAAGATCGAAGCGGCGCGCCAGTTGATTTGGCATGCCGCGTCGCTCAAGGATGCAGGTCGCCCCTGCCTCAAAGAAGCCGCCATGGCCAAGCTGTTTGCCAGCGAAATGGCAGAGGAGGTTTGCAGTGTCGCGATTCAAACGCTGGGCGGCTACGGTTACGTGAGCGACTTCCCGGTGGAGCGGATTTACCGCGATGTGCGGGTCTGCCAGATCTATGAAGGCACGAGTGACGTGCAGAAGATCATCATCCAGCGTGCGTTGTGATATGTCTGACGCTATACAAAACGTAGCTTATTATGCATATTATTCGAGAGCCCGAGACCTATTTTATTCATAATTTGGGTAAAAACAGGTAAAACAACGTCAAATCGGTACATTTCTACTACATTTGTAGTAAAAAAATGAAATTCAACATAATGAGGAGCCCACTATGCCCATCACCAAAACCGCCAAGCAGCTCGTCGAAGAAGCCATGCAGCAGGTCAGGACTTATTCCGTTGATGCTGTGCGAGCCCGCTTGAATGCGCCCGATGTGCAGATTGTCGACATACGCGACGTGCGCGAGCTGGGCGAGGGCACCGTTACGGGCGCCTACCATGCGCCGCGCTGCATGCTGGAGTTTTGGGTAGACCCTGCATCACCGTATCACAAGAAGTTGTTTGCCGATGAAGGCAAAGAGTTCATCCTGTTCTGCGGCGCGGGCTGGCGCAGTGCCTTGGCGGCCAAGACGTTGCAGGATATGGGCATGACCAACGTCGCGCATATTGAGGGCGGCTACGAGGAGTGGGTCAAGGCGGGCGCGCCGACTGAGACGCTGGAAGAGCAGAAGGCGCGACGTACAGCGAGTGGCCCAAAGATAAAAGGATAGACATGCCCGTTCTGGAGACAAAACTCAACGCCCGCTCTGCGGAATTCCAGGCCAACGCGGCCGTCCTGCGTGCTGCCGTGGCTGATCTCAGTGCCAAGCTCGATGCGAGCGCGCGCGGCGGTGGCGATGCCGCCCGTGCCAAGCACACCGCACGCGGCAAGCTGCTGCCGCGCGAGCGGGTTCAAATGCTGCTGGATCCCGGCACTCCGTTTTTGGAGCTGTCGCCCCTGGCGGCGCTCAACATGTACCCTGACCGTGACGGAACGGACAGCGCACCCTGTGCAGGCGTGATCACCGGCATTGGCCGCGTGAGCGGTGTGGATTGCCTGATCGTCTGCAACGATGCGACGGTAAAGGGCGGCACCTACTACCCGATGACCGTCAAAAAGCACCTGCGCGCGCAGGAGATTGCGCAGCAAAACAACTTGCCGTGCATCTATCTGGTCGACTCGGGCGGTGCCAATTTGCCGAATCAAGACGAGGTGTTTCCTGACCGCGACCACTTCGGTCGCATCTTCTTCAATCAGGCGAACATGAGTGCCCAGGGCATCGCGCAGATTGCCGTGGTGATGGGCTCTTGCACGGCAGGCGGCGCGTATGTGCCCGCGATGAGCGATGAAACCATCATCGTCAAAAATCAGGGCACGATTTTTCTCGGTGGCCCGCCACTGGTGAAGGCGGCGATTGGTGAAATTGTGTCGGCTGAAGATTTGGGCGGGGGCGACGTGCATACGCGGCTTTCGGGCGTAGCGGATCACTTGGCATCCAACGATCCGCATGCGCTTTCGTTGGCGCGCAATGTGGTCAGAAATTTGAACCGGAAGAAAATCCCTGCGCAGGTTCTTCAAACGCCTGTTTCACCTAAGTACGATGCGCAAGAGCTCTATGGCGTGATCCCGGCGGACACCCGAAAGCCGTATGACGTGCGCGAGATCATCGCCCGCATCGTGGTTGGCTAGGAGTTCGACGAGTTCATGGCCCGCTTTGGCTCCACCCTGGTGTTCGGCTTTGCGAACTTTGAAGGCA
>JANNFW010000707.1:0-8358 GCA_031380235.1 Rhodoferax sp.
CTGTCCACCAATAAGCTGGTGATGGGCGGTGCGCCCTACACCGTCAAACAAGCATGGCAGGCCGTGCAGGGCGCGATTGATCTGCCCGAGGTGGGTTTTCAGGCCGAACCCGATGGCGTTGACGCGGTGATGCAGCAATTCACCAGCCAGCCAAAATTTCGGTCTGACGATTGGACGGACGCCTATTTGGCCGCTTTAGCGTAGCGCTCAAGTCTGCGATTGGTTACGTTTGACCGGGGTTTTGCGCAGTATGCGGGGCTGAACCTTAAGACCCTTTAAGCCCAATCACATTTCGCAAGTACTGATGCCGTGCGCAGTATCACCAATCACCAAGCGAAAATGTTGGTCACCGTTTTCCACCTTGATGGGCGCAAATCCGCAAGCTGTGTAGAAGGCCACTGCAAACTGCCAGGTTGATGTGGTTTCAAGCAACACCTCCCTGTATCCAGCGACTTCCGCTGATTCCAGAAGTGAATTCAAAATTTTGCGCCCAACGCCAGTGCGTTGACGATGTACGCACACGGACATTCGGACGATTCGACCGAAAGTGTCGGTTTCTTTCGCCAGAACCCCGCACCCAATGAGGAGGTTACCAACTTTGGCAACTAGAACGGTTGCGTGCTGGTACGACTTGGCGAAGTCTTCTAAATCGGGATTGAAGCTTGGGTCGTAATTGCCCCATCGTTGAGTGAGGCCCTCGATGATGAGCGCTTTGACGGTTTTGTATTCACTTGCGCAAACGGGAACGACCTTGACTTGGGCGGTCGGATCCTCGCAGCTTGAGCGAGTCATTCTTGGAAGATCATCGTTTCAAACCGGCTGCCACCGGCAAATCCACCATCACCGGTTGCCCGGGCACGGTGCATCCGGTATCGCAACACTTACCCGGTTGGCGCAGCTTGGTGATCGCCCGCGCGGGGTCATGTGGGGCGGCGGCTGGGGAGCCGTCGGCGGCGATGCCGCGCTCCAGGATGCGCTCGACCAATTCGACTTTGCTGCCAACGGGGTAATTACGGTAAATCTCCTGCTTCATCGCCTCTGGCGAGCCACCGCCGTGCAGGCTGATCACGCTGTACCAGCCGCCTTGGTAGCCCGCCGTCAGGTCTTCAATGAAACGGGCGGTCTGGATACGCTGCTCGTAGGGCACGTCGGGGTTGGCGCGCAAAACCTCGCTGAGTTTGGCAGCGGTCTCGGGGTTGTGGTCTTCATCCGGGCCGGGCAGGGTGACGATCAAACCGCCACTGACGTAATGCGCGATGCGGTGCATGTCGTAAATTTTGGTGGCCAGCAAGAGCTTGCCGATGTTGCTGAAGACGGCATCGGGCATGAAGGTTTTGCTGTGTTCGTCCATCTTGCCGTAAACGCTGGCGGCCACGCCGCAGGCGAAGAAGCTCTCGGTGATGGTGATCAGTTCAACCATCTGTTCGCGCAAGTGAGTTTCTTTGCCAGGGTCAAAACCGTTCGCTTCACACATCAGAGCCCCCGCACCAATGAGCAGATCACCAAAGCCAGCGCGCGCGCCGATGCAAGTGTGGCGGTGGTGCGTGGCGTAGCTGTAGGTGAGGTGGCCGCTGTGCTCCCAGGTGCCGTTTGAGCCGTCGTAGAACACGGTGTCGTACGGCACGAAGACTTTGTCGAACATGCAAACGGCTGTGCTCTGGCCGTATTTGGACGAGAACAGCGCCGCGCCGTGCTCCAGCTTTTCGCCGGGGCGGCCAGCGGGGCGGGAGATGATGGTGAGGCCCGGTGCGTCAATCGGCACGGCGCAGCAGACGGCAAAGTCGGCATCAGCCTCGCCCATGTTGCGGCAGGGCATGACCAGCAGCTCGTGCATGTAGGGCGCGCCGGTGACGATGGCTTTGGTGCCGCTGATCACGATGCCGCGCTGGCCGTTGACCACGGCGTTGCGCTGGACTACATGGACATAAGTATCAACATTGGCCTGCTGATGCGGACGTTTGCTGCGGTCGCCTTTGGCATCGGTCATGGCGATACCCAGCGTTAGATCCTGGTCTTGCACACGGTGCAAATAATCGATGAAGCGGGCGGTGTTCTCGGTGCTGCCCTGCGCATCGTCAATGTGGGCAGAGACTTGTCCAATCGCGTTCATCGCGTCGTGCGTGAGGTAGCGCTGGGCGCAGCCAGTTTCTTGGCAGATCAACCGCACAGCCTCCAGCTTGTTGAGCAAATCGCCGCTGCTGGTGTTGATGTGCGTCAGGCGGTTTACCCGCTTGCCGCTGGTGTGCTGCACCGCTGTCATGATCGGCACGTATTGGGGTTTGAGCGCGTAGTCATAGGTGAGGGCGATGGCGTTGATGCCCGGCTGAAAGGCGCGTTCATCAGCCACGCTGTCGACTTTGCGGCCATCGACAAATACGTTAGGTGAATAGCGGCGCAGGGACTCGCGGAAGTCTTGTCCAGACATCAAACTGGCCTGACGTGTGCTGGGTGCGTTCATGGATTTGTCTCCTAATTTTTCAGATACTTTTTTCGAATGGAAACTACACTGTAGCGAACAAATCATTTGAAAGCCTGACATGTTGCTTGACGCTGCTGAATCCCAACTGGTGCTGGTCGATTACCAAGCTAAATTGATGCCTGTCATCTTCGAGTCTGCCGCTGTGTTGGCAAACGCCGTGCGCTTGGGGCAGATCGCCAAGCTGATGGCGGTGCCTGTTTGGGGCACCGAGCAAAACCCGTCGCGCTTGGGGCAAAACCTGCCCGAGCTGAGTGCTTTGTGCCATCAGACTCTGAGCAAGATGCATTTCAGCGCGGTGGAGGAGGGCTTGGGGGAGTTGCTGCGCCCCCCTGCGAAAGCGCTTGCTGGTAACGCGCGCAGTCTGCCCAAACATTTGCAAAAACCGCCTGAGCCCCAGCGCAGCATGATCGTCATGGCTGGGTGCGAGGCGCATGTCTGCCTGCTACAAACCGCGCTTGATCTATTGGAAGACGAGTTCGACGTGTGGGTGGTGACAGATGCATGCAGCTCGCGCACCGAGCGCAACCGCGATGCGGCGTTTGACCGCCTGGCTGGGGCTGGGGCGGAGCTGGTGACGACCGAGATGGTGGCGTTTGAATGGCTGCGGACGTCGGAGCATGCAGATTTCAAAGCGGTGTTGGCGTTGGTAAAGTAAATCATTGAACGTCAGATGGATGAAAGTCCGGTAGGAATAATTAAGCATTCAAAACCAAAGGCAGGCACCAGCATGACTTCACAAGGCACCTTCGCTGACTTCCACCATCGCTCCATCGCCGAGCGCGACGCCTTCTGGGCCGAGCAGGCCGAGTTGATTGATTGGCACAAAGCGCCCGAGCAGATTTGCGACTACAGCAACCCGCCATTTGCCAAATGGTACGTGGGTGGTACGACCAATTTGTGCCACAACGCGGTGGATCGGCACTTGAAGAATCGGAGCGATCAGGCGGCGCTGATTTATGTGTCCACCGAGACGGGGCATGAGCGCACCTACAGCTTTCGCGAGCTGCATGCCGAGGTGCAGCGCATGGCGGCGGTCATCAAAGGCCTGGGTGTGCAGAAGGGCGACAGGGTGCTGATCTACATGCCGATGATTGCCGAGGCGGCCTTTGCCATGCTGGCCTGCGCGCGCATTGGGGCGATTCATTGTGTGGTGTTTGGCGGCTTTGCCTCGGGCGCGCTGGCCTCGCGGATTGAGGATGCGTCGCCCAAGCTCATCATCAGCGCGGATGCGGGTTCGCGCTCGGGCAAGGTGGTGGAGTACAAGCCTTTGCTCGATGATGCCATTCAACTGTCGACGTACAAGCCAGAGTCGGTCTTGCTGGTGGACCGTCAACTCACGCCCATGAATATCGTTACGGGGCGCGACCATCTGTGGGATGCCTTGCGGCTTGAGCACTTTGGCGACATCGTCGCGTGCGAATGGGTCGATGCCACGCACCCCAGCTACACCCTTTACACCAGCGGCACCACCGGCAAACCTAAAGGCGTGCAGCGCGATACGGGCGGCTACGTGGTCGCTCTCGCAGCGAGCATGAAGTACATCTACTGCGGCAATGCGGGCGAAACCTACTTCTCCACCAGCGACATAGGCTGGGTGGTGGGCCACAGCTACATCGTTTACGGGCCGCTCATTGCGGGTATGGCGACCATCTTGTACGAGGGCTTGCCGACCCGTGGCATGGACGGCCAACCCGACGGTGGCATCTGGTGGAGCCTGGTCGAAAAATACAAAGTGACGGTGATGTTCAGCGCGCCCACTGCGATTCGTGTGTTGAAAAAGCAAGACCCTGCGCTTTTGAAAAAATACGATTTGTCATCACTCAAAGCGCTATTTCTTGCAGGTGAGCCGCTGGACGAACCCACGTCCAAATGGATCAGCGACGGCCTGAACAAACCCATCATCGACCACTACTGGCAGACTGAAACCGGCTGGCCCGCGCTGTGTGTGTGCCACGGCATCGAGAAGATTCCCGCGCGCCTGGGCTCGCCGGGTCTGCCCGTTTATGGCTACAACGTTAAATTGCTGGACGACCAAACGGGTGCCGAGCTCACCGCGCCAAACTCGAAAGGCGTGGTCGTCATCGAAGGCCCACTGCCGCCCGGCGCGATGCAAACCGTGTGGCGCGATGATGAACGTTTTATCAATACTTATTGGAAAACGGTGCCCGGCAAATTGGTCTACAGCACCTTCGATTGGGGCATTCGCGATGCTGATGGCTACTTCTTCATTCTGGGCCGCACCGACGATGTCATCAACGTCGCGGGCCATCGCCTGGGCACGCGCGAGATTGAGGAGAGCATTTCCGCCCACCCCAATGTGGCCGAGGTCGCCGTTGTGGGTGTGGCCGACGCGCTCAAAGGCCAGGTTGCGATGGCGTTTGCGGTGGTGAAGGATGCTAGCGCGTTGACGGACGACGTCTCCCGCATGAAGCTCGAAGGCGAGATCATGAAGCTGGTTGATAGCGACCTGGGTGCTGTGGCCCGCCCGGCCCGCGTGCGTTTCGTGACGCTGTTGCCCAAAACTCGCAGTGGCAAGCTGCTGCGCCGCGCCATTCAAGCGGTGTGCGAAGGGCGCGATCCTGGCGACTTGACGACGATGGACGACCCTGCGGCTTTGCAGCAGATCAGGGATTTGCAGACTTGATTTGACGCGGTAATTTTGCTATATAGTTGATAGCTATTCATGTATGTTAACCGGGAGCTAGGGTGTAAAAAGGTAAAAAAATTCAAAGGAGACAATCATGAAGCGTAGAACTGTTCTTGCGGGCTTGGCGATGATTCCAGCCGCAACCGTGGCGCAAGGCGCGTTCCCCAACCGTTCAATCACGATGATCGTGCCATTCCCACCGGGTGGGCTGGCCGATTTAGTGGCACGGCCCGTGGCGGAGGCGATGTCGCGTGAGCTGGGCCAGCCGGTGGTGATTGAGAACAAGGCGGGGGCGGGCGGGGGCATTGGCATGGGGTTTGCAGCCAAGTCGAAAGCGGATGGCTACACGGTGCTGCTGGCGCTGTCCAGCTTGACGGTGATTCCCGAGGCTGATGTTCTGCTGGGGCGTGCGCCGATGTTCGCGCTGGCTGATTTACGCCCCATCGCGCGCTTCACCGCCGATCCTACGGTGCTGGCCGTTCGCAGCGAATCTCCGTGGAAGACCGCCAAGGACTTCATCGACGATGCGGCCAAACGGCCTAGCGCGATCAACTACGGCTCCAGTGGCAACTACGGCACGATGCACGTGCCGATGGAGATATTGGCGCAGGTTGCTGGGGTCAAGCTGACCCACATCCCCTTCACGGGCGCAGCACCCGCCGTGGTCGCATTGTTGGGCGGGCAGATTGATGCAATCTCCAGCGGCCCCGCCACCGTGTTGCAACATGTCAAGTCGGGCAAGCTGCGCGTGCTGGCGCACTGGGGTAGCTCGAGTAGTGCGCGCCTGGCTGCGATGCCTGAGGTGCCGAGCCTGAAAGAAGCCGGCTGGAACGCCGAGTACGCGCAGTGGTCAGGGTTGTTCATCCCCGCAGGCACGCCCGAGCCCATCGCGCAACGGCTGCGCGCGGCGGCCAGTTTTGCCGCACAGGATGCGAAGGTGAAAGAGGTGATTCAAAACGCGGGCAGCCCGGTGCAGTTTCAGGATGCGGCTGAGTTTGAGAAGTATGTGCAGCAGGATGCCAAGGTCATGGTTGATGTCGTCAAACGGATCGGCAGGTTACAGTGAGTTGATTGTGGAGACAGCATCATGAAATTCGCGGGACTGAAATGCACCTTGTCGGCGGTAGGGGCTGTGATGGCCCTGTCATTCAGCGCGTTGGCTGTGGCGCAGACTTATCCATCCCGTCCGGTCAAAATCATCGTTCCGTTTGGTGCGGGCGGGCCAGCGGACAACTTTGCGCGCTTTATGGGGCAACGCTTGGGTGACTCGCTCGGACAGGCGTTCGTGGTGGAGAACCGGCCTGGCGGCGGCTCTGTTATCGGCACGGATGTGGCGGCCAAGGCGGCTCCTGACGGCTACACGCTGCTGCTGATGTCCAATGCCCACACCGTGAACGAAACGCTGCTTGCCAACAAGCCCTTCAACCTGACGCGGGACTTCGTGGGTGTTGCGCCAATCAACTCGTCTGACCTCGTGCTGGTGGCGCACCCGTCGGTGAAGGCGGGCAACTTGAAAGAGCTGATCGCCATGGCCAAGGCGGCACCAGGCAAGTTCAATTACGCTTCCAGTGGCCCCGGTACGCCCTACCATATGGCCGGTGAATTGTTCAAAAGCATGGCGGGCGTTTACCTCGTGCACATTCCCTACCGGGGCAGCTCCGGCGCGCGCACGGACATCATTGGTGGCCAGGTGGACATGATGTTTGATGCGGTGACCACCATGACCGAACAGGTCAAGGCGGGCAAAGTCAAAGCCATTGCGACCAGCGGGCAGCAACGCTCTGCCGTTTTGCCGGATGTACCAACGTTGAACGAGGCTGGCTTGGCCGGTTACGACGCAACCCTCTGGATTGGCCTGATGGCCCCCAAGGGCACGCCGAAAGCGGTAGTCGACAAACTGAACGACGCCGTGACGAAAATCGCCAGCAGTGCTGATGTAAAAGCGCAGTGGGGCAAACAGGGCGCGGCGCCCATCTTGTTAACTGCCGAGGCGTTCGACAAGTACATCAAAGACGACATCGACAAGTGGGCCAAGGTCATCAAGACTGCTGGCATCAAGGCAGACTGAGCCGATAAGGCGTTGTCTTAAACCATGAGTGAACTCCAACACCCCGTGAGGTCGCTCCACCTCTTGAGCGGCGGCGCGGCACAGGGGTTGGTCACCGCGCTGCGCGCGCGGTTTGAGATGCCGCCTAGTTTGAGCATCTCCGCGGAATATGCGGCTGTTGGTGTCATGGTGGAACGGCTGCTGGCGGGCCGCCCGTGTGATGTCTTCATTGTGACGCGGGCACTGGTTAACCAGCTCACCGATCTCACCCATTTGCGCGCAGGTTCATCGCACGATCTGGGCGTGGTGAAAACCGGCATTGCCGTTCAGCATGGGCAGGCCTTGCCAGGCGTGGACACCGCCGAGGCGCTGAAAGTTGCTCTGTTGGCCGCCAACGCCATCTACTTCCCCGATCCAATCAAGGCCACTGCCGGTATTCACTTCATGAAAGTGCTGCAACGTCTCGGTATTGCCCATGAGGTGGCGAGCCGCTTGAGGCCGTTCCCGAATGGTGCTGCGGCCATGCGTGAAATGGCCGATGCGCAAATGCCCGGCGCGATCGGCTGCACGCAAGTGACCGAGATTCTCTTCACACCCGGTGTGAAGCTGGTGTCCGTTTTACCTTCCGAGTTTGAGCTGGCCACTGTGTACACCGCTGCCATCAGCGCGAAGGCTCAGCGCCCTGATGATGCGGCTGCCCTCATTAGCCTGCTGGTTGGGGCTGAACAAGCCGCGTTAAGAAAAACTTCCGGGTTCGAATAGACAAGGCCTGACTACCTCGTGGCGTAGTCGCTGTCCAATACAGCGACAATAGAAATCTTTTGCCCAAAACTTCTCAATGGCTCTCATTACGCTGCTTAACGCGCAACTGGCATTCGGCCACGTTGCTTTATTGGATCATGCTGACTTTGCCCTGGAGTCCAACGAACGGGTGGGGTTGATTGGGCGCAACGGGGCGGGCAAGTCGTCGATGTTGCGCATTCTGGGCGGGTTTGAAAAGGCTGACGACGGTACGCTCCAAATGCAAACAGGGCTGCGGATTGCCTTTGTCGCTCAAGAGCCGAATCTGGATCAGAGCGCGACCATTTTTGTCGCAGTGAGCGAGGGCTTGAAGCGCGTCATCGCCCTGCGTGAGCAATATCTGGCGCACGAAGAGGGCGTTGACCTGGATGCGCTGCAGTCAGA
>JANNFW010000763.1:0-5238 GCA_031380235.1 Rhodoferax sp.
AAAAATATCACCGGCATGGCCGTGTGCAGACCGCGCGCGACCAGCCAGTCGAACAGCGCCAGGCCGCTTAAACCGGGCATGCGCACATCCAGCAGCAGGCAGGTGGGCTGGGGCAGCTTGAACGCATCGTCGCCCTGAGCCGCGATCAAATTCTGAAACGCCTGCGCGCTTTCAAACGGCTGGCTCGGCACATGGCGCGAGCGCAGCAGCCAGGCCAGCGCATCGCGCACGCCCGCGTCGTCATCGACGATGAAGACGTTGGCATCGAGTACGGGTTGCATGCTGTGGATGTTATTGGATCGCGGGCAACGCGAACTTGAAGACGGTGCCTTGGGGCGAGTGGGGCTCAAAGGCAAGCGTACCGCCATGCTGCTCGACCACCGTGCGGCACAGGCTAAGACCTAAGCCCATGCCGTCAGTTTTAGTCGTGAAAAACGGCGTGAATAGCTGTTGCCGGACCTCTTGGCTCAGACCCAATCCGAGATCAAACACCGAGAACGCAACCCAGGTTTTGGCTTGATCCACCTCGCTCGTGGCACCAGGCGAACTGACCTCCAAAAGGCTGACACGAATCACTAACTGGCGATCAGCGATTTCAGGCCTTTCCATCGCTTGCATGCCGTTGCGCGCCAGGTTCAGCAGCACTTGCTCGATCATCGTGCGATCACACAGCACCTGAGGCAAGTCATCCAGCACTTGCACGTCCACCTGCACAAACAATTTGCGCGCTTGCAGGTTGATGAGGGGCAGCACGGCCTCCACCAAGGCCATCGGGGCCACCGCCTCGCGCGCCTGATCACGCCGGCGCACAAAGTCGTGCACGCTTTTGATCACCTTGCCGGCGCGCTCGGCCTGCTCGGCAATGCGATGCAGCACGGCTTGCAGATCCGCACTTTGCTCCCACTTCATCGCTTCGAGCAAATTGATCGAGCCCGTGGCATAGCTCGATATCGCCGCCAGCGGCTGGTTCAGCTCATGGCTGAGCAGGGAGGCCATCTCGCCCACCATGGCCAGGCGCGCTGTGGCCTGCAAGCGCTCTTGACTGGCGCGCGACAGCTCCTGCACGCGACGCTGCTCGCTGATATCGAGGAACGCGCTCATCCAGCCGCTTTGCACGCCCTGGGCGTTGATCAGTGGGGCCTCGATGATGAGCACGGGGAACAGCGTGCCGTCTTTGCGCATGAAGACTGACTCAAACCCCTCGCGTGGCGGCAAGTTGCCGGCCAGACGAATCGCCTTGCGCCGGATATATTCATCGACCAGCGACTTGGGCCAGTAGGGGGCAGGCTCCACCTGCTCAAGCTCTTGCGCGCTGAAGCCCACCATCTCGCAAAACGCCGGGTTGACGTAGGTGGTGCGCCCGCTCAAATCGCGCGCGCGAAGCCCCGTCACCAGCGAGTCTTCCATCGCCTTTCTGAACGCCAGCGCATCAGCCAAGTCCCGCTCGGCCTTGAGGCGACGGCGCATGTCTTTGCCCAAAAGCGCCAGCACCGCCAACAGCGCCATTGACATCACCACAACCAGGGCCGTGAGCACATTGGGAAATAAATCCGGTGCGCCGCGCGAGCTGTTGAGCTTGAGCAGCAGCGTGTTGCCGGGTAAGTCCAGCAGATGCTGGGCGGTAAAAACCCGGTTGCCGCGCGGCCCACTGCTGTGCACCGCCAGCCGCGCACCATCGCCTGCTGTGAACGAAACCTCTTGGCCCGTCACCAACTGGCGGCCCAACAGTTCTGCCAAAATATCTTCAAGCGAATAGGTGGCGACCAAGTAGCCCGTGAGCTGCCCACGCGTCACCAGGGGCAGGCAGACCTCCATCACCTCCATGCCGTTGCCTTCAATCATCGACACAAAATAGCTGTTGGAGTAGGCCGGGCCATTGAGTTTGCGGGCATTGGCGCAGACCTGCTCGATCTCGGCCTGCGCGTAGCCACGCCCCAGGCGCACGAACACAGGGGCACGAAACGGCGAGTCTGCGTGTGCCTTGATGCCTGATAGCAGCAGCGTCGCATCGCGCCACTCCAAGCGCACCAGCACGCGACTATTGCCCTGGTTGGCGCTCAGCAGCTTCATCGCCTCGACCTGCCACACAGCGGGCGTGGGATCGTTGAACTGCAAGGCTTGCAAATTTTGCAGATTGCGGGCAAGGCCACTTCGAATATCGCCCACCGCCACTTGAGCATCGCGCTCCAGCTTGTCTTGCACCTGGCTGGCTTCAAAGCGTGCAGCCAGCCACACCAGCATGCCCAGCAAGGCAATCACCAGACCGACCAACAGCAGCCACAGCCAACGCCTGCGAACCGGCAAACCGCCCTGGATCGCCATCACATGATGCGGTGACTGAGCGCAGGCAGCCGGGCATGGCACTCGCTGCGCCGCGCAAACACCAGATCGTGGCACACCACGCCTGCATCCACAGGTCTTTGCGCCAACACCTCGCCCCACGGCTCAATCAACATGCTTTGGCCCCAGGTGCGCCTGCCATTCTCATGCAGGCCACCCTGCGCGGGGGCCACCACAAAGGCCTGGTTTTCAATAGCGCGGGCGCGCAACAGCAGTTCCCAATGCTTCTCGCCTGTGGTGTAAGTGAAGGCGCTGGGCACCAGCAGCATATCCGCACCGCTTTTCGAATAGTGACGGTACAGCTCGGGAAAGCGCAAGTCGTAGCAGACGCTCATGCCGATGCGCCAGAGCTGGCCGGTGCGATCGGTCATTTCAAATTGAGTGGGCTGGGTGCCGCGCAAGAGCACGCGCGACTCATCAAACGCCTCTTGGCCATTGTCAAACTTGAACAAATGAATTTTGTCGTAGCGCGCCACGCACTCGCCGTTGGGTGAAAACGCCAACGAGGTGTTGAAAACGCGGGTGCTTATTGAGGGATCACCCGACGGGTTGTCGACGCAGATCGGCAAGGTGCCGCCCACAATCCACATCTTCAAAGCGCGGGCAGTTTGGCTCAAGAAGCTTTGAATTTGACCGTGGCCGAACGGCTCTTGAATCGCCAGCTTGTCGGTGTCTTTTCGGCCCATCAAGCAGAAATATTCCGGCAGCACAGCGAGCTCGGCACCCACCTGCGCAGCCTCATTTAACAGCGCCTGCGCGCTTTGCAGGTTGACGTCAAGCGACGTGGCCGACACCATTTGAATCGCCGCCACTTTCATCGAACAACCTCGTTCGGCGCGACACCACCGGTCTGCATTTTGCGTTTGACCGGGGTGACCTGCGGATCCTCCCAGGTGCCGTCAATTAAAAACTCCTGAGTTGCCGCTTCAATCAGCGGGCCGCGCAGGAAAACTTGCGCCAAAAACGTGCCCAGGCCAATCGCCGGGTTGATGGCCGCTGCAATCAGCGATGCGGTGCCGGCGTTAATTTCGGGCACCACGATCACGCGGATTTTTTGCGTTTCTTTGGAGATATCCGCCTGGCCGTCCATCAGCACGGCGGCGTTCACGCCCTTCATCTGCAGGTTGTTGGTGCTGGCGATGCCTTGGTCAATCTTCACATCGCCGCGCACAAAGTCAAACGCAAAGCCATCGGTGAAGACATCTCGAAAATCAAGCGACAGCCGCCGTGGCAATGATTGCAGGCTCAACACGCCCAAGAGCTTGGCCAGACCCGGATCGGCCTTCAAAAACTGGCCCTGCTCCATGTTGACCATGAACGCACCCGCCATGCTGGGGTAATCCGGCGTGAGCGGCGAGCCACCCCAGGCTACCTGGCCCTCCATCTTGCCCTTGCCCCGCCGGAACACGTCTTTCATGCCAAAGCGTGCGAGCAGGCCGCCTGCGTCGGCAATGTCGAGCTTGAAGTTCATCACCGTACGACGGCGCTGTGTATCAGGTCGCCCGGCATCAGCTAACACTCCCGTGCTCTGCGGGTTGATGTCTGCCCAGTTGCCGGTCGCAGTGAAAATCGCCTCAGGGGTTGTCACATTGAATTTGGCCAGCCGCCATTCGCGCGCACCGCCTTCACGCGCGACCGCGCCCGCACCCCGGTTGATGGCTTCAATCTCGATGCGGCCCAACTTCTTGCCGCGCAGCTCCAAATCGTCAATGATGATGTCCAACGCCGGGATGGATGAGGGCTGCTCGTCCATCAGCGACTCCACGTCTTTCGCCGAGGCTTGTGCCAGCGTGACGCGGGCCAGGCGCGCATAGACCCGCCCCGCGCCTCCACTCGCAGCCTGGCGGTATTCGGCGTAGCCGTTGAGCTCACTGGCCTCCAGGTTGGCGCGCCAGGTCAGGCCCTCGCGCGAGCCGCCGACTACCAGGTTGGTGAGCTTGCGCCCACCCACCAGCAGCTCGCCTGCGCGGATGGCCATGCTGTTGGGCAGATAGCCCAATGCTGGGTTGGCGGCCCCGCGCGCGCGCGGGGCCGCGGCATCAACAGCAGGCGCAGCAGGCTCGATGGCGGTGCTGGAGCCCGCTTCAGGCGCCGTCAACTTCACACCGGTCGCCTGGGTCAACACGCCCGCCCAGGCATCCAGGTCCAGCCGGGCCATGTTGACATTCGCCACAACGCCACTAGCAGGCATGGGTGCCGACTCATCCGTGGCTAAACCTACAGCGATGGTGCCGCGCAGCACTCTCGCATCCGCCCCGGAGACGTCGCGCACATACGAGAGCGAGGCAATGCGGCCGACGTCCAGCTTAAGTTGATCCAGCGCGGGCGCTTTCTCAAGCGGTTTATCGGTCAACAGTGAATTCTCAAACCGGATGGGCAAGGAGCTTTCAACCGATTTGCTCAGTGGCGCTGGCAGGTTCAGCGCGAGGCCCACCAGGTCGCTTGCGAATTGAAGCTCCGGCACGCCTTCGCGAAAGCCCAACGTGGCAGCGTACGCCGCGCTGCCGCTGGCTTGCTGCGCCACACGCGAGATGAAACCCAAGTCCTTCATTTGCCGCAGCGCCTCAGCCGTCATCGTGCCCTTGGCCTTGAGCACGATGCCCGGCAGATCCCGCGTGGTTTGCACCGCGCTTGCTGCACGCGGTGCGGTTGCCGGCGCGGATGAACCCTGCGAGCCACCATCGAGCGCAATGTCGCCACCGAACATCCGCCCTTGCAAGTTGGCCAGTGAGAAGCCGCGCTCGGTAAAGTTCACCACGCCGCGTGCAGCAAGAATTGGCGGTGTGGCGGGTGAAAACTGAAAATCATTGCCCGCGAAATTCACGCTGCCTTGTGCGGTGGTTTTGTCTATCGCACCAATCGGCAGGTTCAGCTTGAGCTTGACATCCGTGTTACCCG
>JANNFW010000767.1:0-2431 GCA_031380235.1 Rhodoferax sp.
TGAAACGGGTTGAAAACGGCTTTTTGGGGCAATTGGGCTATCATTGCATCGCATTGACGTTTACGTAAACGTCAATCAGCGTCAATCAGCTGCAATCACCTGGAGCCCTCCCGTGACTAATTTGTCTGCCGACTATCAAGCCCTCGCCAACTACCGCCCCACGCACAAGGTGCGTTTCGTCACGGCGGCCAGCCTGTTTGACGGGCACGATGCGGCCATCAACATCATGCGGCGCATCTTGCAGGGCATGGGGGCCGAGGTGATTCACCTGGGCCACAACCGCAGCGTGGACGAGGTCGTCACCGCCGCTTTGCAGGAAGACGCGCAGGGCATCGCCATCAGCTCCTACCAGGGCGGGCATGTTGAGTACTTCAAGTACATGGTAGACCTACTGCGCGCGCGTGGGGGCGAGCATATTCAGGTGTTTGGTGGCGGTGGCGGTGTCATCGTGCCCCCTGAAATTGCGGAGTTGCAGGCCTATGGTGTCGCGCGCATCTTCAGCCCGCAAGACGGCCAGAAGATGGGCTTGCAAGGCATGATTGGCGAGATGGTGATGCGGTGTGACAAAGACTTGACGGGTTACGCACCGAAGGATTTGAAAGCCGTACAGGGGCACTCCGAAGCCAGTTGGCGTGCGTTGTCGCAACTGATTACCGCCATCGAAGGTTCTAAAGCGGATGATGCTTTGGTCAAGTCTATGCGTGCCCAAGCAGCAACTAAAAAGATAGCGGTCGTAGGTATCACCGGCACGGGTGGTGCAGGAAAATCGTCGCTCACCGATGAGCTGATCCGCCGATTGCGCCTTGACCAGAACGACAGCCTTCGCGTGGCGGTGATCAGCATCGACCCGAGCCGTCGCAAGAGCGGCGGAGCCTTGTTGGGCGACCGCATCCGTATGAATGCCATCAGTCCCTGGAGCCAAGGCCCGCGAGTTTTCATGCGCTCACTCGCCACGCGCGACTTTGGCAGCGAGATCAGCCAGGCACTGCCGGACGTGATCGCCGCCTGCAAGGTGGCAGGCTTCGACTTGATCGTTGTCGAGACCTCGGGCATCGGGCAGGGCGATGCCGCCATCGTGCCGCATGTCGATGTGCCGCTTTACGTGATGACACCTGAGTTCGGGGCGGCCAGCCAGCTTGAAAAGATCGACATGCTGGACTTTGCCGAGTTCGTCGCCATCAACAAATTCGACCGTAAGGGCTCGCTCGATGCCCTTCGCGATGTCGCCAAGCAGGTGCAGCGCAATAAAGAGGCGTGGACGACCCCCGCTGACCAGATGCCGGTGTTCGGCACCATGGCGGCGCGCTTCAATGACGATGGGGTGACTGCGTTGTACCAGGCGCTTAAAACCCGTTTAACCGAGCTCGGTGTGCCGCTGAAGGATGGCGTGGGCCTGTTGCCCATCGCTGACGTAAGGCACAGCACGAACCAAACTCCCGTTGTGCCTGCTGCGCGAGCGCGGTACTTGGCCGAGGTGAGCGATACCGTTCGCGCCTACAATCGCCGCGCGCGTGCGCAGGCGAGCCTCGCACGCGAGATCCAGCAACTGCGCGCAACGGCAGCCATGCTGCAAACCGACAAGCCAGATCGCCACCGCGCGATGGAAGCCGTGAATGACCTGGCGCAAGTTCGTGATGTGCAACTGGGCGCGCCCGAGCGCAAGCTGCTGGGGCAATGGCCAGCGATGCAGCAAGCCTATGCGGGCGATGAATACGTCGTGAAGATTCGCGACAAAGAAATCCGCACGGCGCTCACCACCAAATCCTTAAGCGGTACGACGATCCGTAAAGTGGCGCTGCCGCAATATGAAGACCACGGCGAAATCTTGAAATGGCTGATGCTGGACAACGTGCCCGGCAGTTACCCCTACACCGCAGGCACCTTCGCCTTCAAGCGCGAGGGCGAAGACCCCACCCGTATGTTCGCGGGCGAGGGCGATGCGTTTCGCACCAACACGCGCTTCAAGTTGCTCTCCAGCGGGATGGAAGCCAAGCGGCTCAGCACCGCGTTTGACTCGGTCACGCTGTACGGCAACGACCCCGATTTGCGTCCGGACATTTACGGCAAAGTGGGCAATAGCGGAGTTTCCATCGCCACGCTGGACGATATGAAAGTGCTGTATAGCGGATTCGATTTGTGCAGCCCCAGCACCAGTGTCAGCATGACCATCAATGGGCCTGCGCCGAGCATTTTGGCAATGTTTTTGAACACCGCCATTGACCAGAATCTGGAAAAGTTCAAAACGGACAATGGCCGCGAACCGACCGATACCGAAGCTCAGAAGATCAAAGCCTGGGTGATGGAAAACGTGCGCGGCACCGTGCAGGCGGACATCCTCAAGGAAGATCAAGGCCAAAACACGTGCATCTTCTCCACTGAGTTCAGCTTGAAGGTGATGGGCGACATCGCCGAGTTTTTTGTGCATAACCGG
>JANNFW010000779.1:0-1525 GCA_031380235.1 Rhodoferax sp.
TTGTAGCTGCCGCGTCGCATCAAGCCAACCAGTAGCCATAGAGCGTTGATTAATGCGCCGATGCCAATCGACAGCGTGAGTGCCGCGTGCGCGTACAGCGGCACCAGCACAAGATTCAGCAACTGCGTGATGACCAGCACGGCGATGGCGATGCGCGCAGGAGTCTTCATGTCATGGTTGGCATAAAAGCCGGGGGCCAGAACTTTGATGGCGACCACGCCCACCAAACCCACGCCCCAGCCCATCAACGCCCAAGTGGTTTGCTGCACATCGTTCGCGGTGTAGGCACCGTACTGAAAGATCACGGCGACCAGCGGCAAAGAAAACGTCAACAGCGCGACCGAGCATGGCACTGCCAGCAACACCACGAGGCGCAGGCCCCAGTCCAGCATTGCCGAGTACTGCTCGGGCTTGGCGGCGGCGCGAGCGCTGGCCAGTTGCGGCATCAGGACAATACCCAGCGCAACACCCAGCATGGCAGTGGGGAACTCCATCAAGCGATCCGCGTTGGAGAGCCATGTCACGCTGCCGCTGGTCAAGCGCGAGGCGATTTGGGTGTTGATGAAGAGCGAGATTTGCGCCACGCCCACGCCCAGCAACGCGGGGACCATCAGCTTGGCAACGTTGCGGGTGGCCGGGTCGTTCCAGGCTTCTTTCAAAACCGCCCACCTCAGGCCAATATTCGGGAACAGCCCCAGGCGCAACAACGCAGGCACCTGCACCGCCAGTTGCAGCACGCCGCCAAGCATCACGCCCGCCACCTGCGCGTAGATAGGCTCGATCCCCATCGATTGAAACCAGGGTGTACCCCAAATCGTCGCGGCAATCATGGCGATGTTGAGCAGCACCGGTGTGGCTGCGGGCACGGCGAACTGCCGCCAGGTGTTCAAGATGCCCGAGGCAAACGACACCAGCGAGATGAACAGAATGTAGGGGAACATCCAGCGCGTCATGAAAATCGCAGCCGTGTAGGCCTGCGGCTCTTTTTGCAATCCGCCCGCCATCGCCCACACCAGTAGCGGCGCACCAATCACACCTAAAACGCTGGTGATCAGCAATACCCAGACCAAGACTGTGCCGACACTGTCGATCAGCTTTCGCGTCACCTCCAGGCCGTGCTTTTCCTTGGATTGGGCCAGCACGGGTACGAACGCTTGGCTGAATGCACCTTCACCAAACAGACGACGAAACAGATTGGGGATGCGAAACGCGACGTAAAACGCGTCCGTCATGGCGCTGGCCCCGAAGGCGGCGGCAAAGAGCTGGTCGCGTACCAGACCGGCCACGCGCGAGGCCAGGGTCAAGATCGAGATGGTGGAGGCGGATTTCAGCAACGACACCGCGCGAAGTGTAGCTGGGCAAAACACCCCCAAAAGCCCGCGCTACCCTACTCCCATATCGCAGTTTTGCCCTGCTACAATAGAAGGCTTTGCTGGCAACATCCTCAGACACTAGGAACACACTTTATGGCATCTACCAAACCCAAGAAAAAGAACCCGCGCCTCGCGTCGGGCCGCAAGCGCGT
>JANNFW010000780.1:0-6902 GCA_031380235.1 Rhodoferax sp.
CAAGTCGTTGGAAAACGCAGTCGCGGTGATTATGGCCACCGGTGGCTCCACCAACGGCGTGCTGCACTTTTTGGCGATTGCCCATGCGGCGCAGGTTGAGTGGACGATTGACGACTTCGAGCGCGTTCGCAAACGTACACCCGTACTGTGCGACTTGAAACCCAGCGGCAAATATCTGGCGGTTGATTTGCACAAAGCGGGCGGCATTCCGCAGGTGATGAAGACGCTGCTGGCCGCAGGCCTGCTGCACGGAGACTGCATGACGATCACCGGGCAAACCATGGCTGAAGCACTCAAGGACGTTCCCGAGGTGCCTCGCGCAGATCAAGACGTGATTCGCCCTATCGACAAGCCCATGTACAAGCAAGGGCACTTGGCGATTCTCAAAGGCAACTTGTCGCCCGAAGGCTGCGTTGCCAAAATCACCGGTTTGAAGAAGCCCGTGATGACCGGCCCCGCACGCGTGTTTGACGACGAGCAATCCGCGCTGGCCGCGATTTTGGCGGGCAAGATCGTCGCGGGTGATGTGATGGTGCTGCGCTATTTGGGCCCCAAAGGTGGCCCAGGCATGCCCGAAATGCTCGCCCCCACGGGTGCGCTGATTGGTGCAGGCTTGGGAGAAACGGTGGGCCTGATCACGGATGGCCGCTTCTCCGGTGGCACCTGGGGCATGGTGGTGGGCCACGTGGCACCCGAGGCGGCGGTGGGCGGGCTGATTGCCTTCATTCACGAGGGCGACGCCATCACCATCGATTCGATTGAACTCAAATTGCAACTCAATGTGTCTGATGCCGAAATCGCAAAACGCAAAGCAGGCTGGGTGCCGCCCAAACCGCGCTACACGCGCGGCGTGCAGGCCAAGTTTGCGTTCAACGCGTCAACCGCCAGCAAAGGCGCTGTGCTGGACGATTACTGAACGGGCTAGCGCTTTTACTTGCAGGTTAGCGCTTCCGTTTGGTGGTCAGGGTGCCAATCGCTTCCTTGTTTTTGTCGATGCGTGCCTGCTTTTTCGCATTTTCTTTCTCCATCGCCTTGCGCTTGGTGTAACCGCTGGAATCAGCCCAGGCCCACCACGCCACAGCCAAGGCAAAGGGCGCGAAGACGATGTACCAGGCCCAAGTGGCCACTGGCCCAATCTCCAGCCACCACATCAGCAGAAAAATGATGCCTAAGCCCAAAAAAAGCATGCCGTCCCCCGGTAATTTGTCGCAAAAGGTAGCCAGCGCATGTCAACCGCAGTCACTACAATCGCGTTGTCGGAATGTAACCTAACTCTCCACTACGCCAAGAGGAAAAAGATGAAGCGCTCAGTGTTTGCCCCCTTAGCCACAATTGCCGCTGTGATTGCCGCCCTGTCAGCAGCCGCGCCCGCGTTTGCGGATCAGGCTTTGGCAACCTCTAAAAACTGCATGGCTTGCCACGCCGCTGACAAGAAACTCGTCGGCCCTTCGTACAAAGAAGTCGCAGCGAAATATGCGACCGACAAAGGCGCTGCTGAAAAACTGGCTGGCAAAATCATCAAAGGTGGCGCAGGCGTGTGGGGTGCCGTGCCCATGCCCGCGAATGCCCAGGTGACCGAGGCTGATGCCAAAACCTTGTCGGCCTGGATTCTGGCGATGAAGTAATCAGGTCGACAATCGCTGGCGACTCGGCCAGCGTGCACCTAAAAAAAGCCTGCATCAGCAGGCTTTTTTACTTGGCGCGTTCAACTAGCGAATTATCAAAATGAATTAACCTGGGAGTTAATTTATCGACAAAACAACTCTAAAACCTCAAATTATCAATAAAATAGCACTCTAGCTCTCGTGCAATATGCATAAAAAGCTATCTATTAAATAGCGTCTTAGGGCAATCTCAATACGCCTGCCCCAACTGATCCAAGATCGCCGGGTTCTCCAGTGTTGACGTGTCCTGCGTCACCGCCTCACCCTTGGCAATCGAACGCAGCAGGCGCCGCATGATCTTGCCACTGCGGGTTTTGGGCAGGTTCTCGCCAAAGCGGATGTCTTTGGGCTTGGCGATGGGGCCAATCTCTTTGGCGACCCAGTCACGCAGTTCTTTGGCGATGGCTTTGGCCTCGTCGGCATTGGGGCGCGAACGCTTGAGAACCACGAAGGCGCAGACTGCCTCGCCGGTCAAGTCATCCGGGCGGCCCACCACGGCGGCTTCGGCTACGAGATGACTGCACGAAACCAACGCCGATTCAATTTCCATCGTGCCCAGGCGGTGGCCACTGACGTTCAGTACGTCGTCAATGCGGCCCGTGATGCGGAAGTAGCCGCGGTCTGCCGAGCGAACCGCGCCATCTCCTGCCAGGTAATACTTGCCGCCCATCTCCTCGGGGAAGTAGCTTTTCTTGAAGCGCTCAGGGTCGTTCCAGATCGTTCGAATCATCGACGGCCAGGGGCGTTTGATGACCAACAGACCGCCCGTGCCATTGGCGATGTCGTGGCCCGCCTCATCGACGATAGCCGCCATGATGCCGGGCAGTGGCAGCGTGCATGAGCCTGGCACCAGCGGCGTGGCACCGGGCAGCGGCGTGATGACGTGGCCACCCGTTTCGGTCTGCCAAAAGGTGTCCACAATCGGGCAGCGCTCGCCGCCCACGTGCTTGTGGTACCACATCCAGGCCTCGGGGTTGATCGGCTCGCCCACTGATCCCAGAATACGCAGGCTGCTCAAATCTGAACGTGCTGGATGCACTTTTTCATCGCCCTCCGCCGCTTTGATGAGTGAGCGAATCGCCGTGGGCGCGGTGTAGAAAATCGTGCACTTGTGGCGGTCAATCATTTGCCAGAAGCGGCCTGCGTTGGGGAAGGTCGGCACGCCCTCAAAGATGATTTGCGTCGCGCCCGCCGCCAACGGCCCGTAAGCCACGTAGGTGTGCCCGGTAATCCAGCCGATGTCTGCCGTGCACCAGAAGATGTCGGATGGGCGCAAATCAAACGTCCAATCCATCGTTAACTTCGCCCACAGTAAATAGCCGCCGGTGGAATGCTGCACGCCCTTGGGCTTGCCCGTGGAGCCGCTGGTATATAAGATGAACAGTGGATGCTCCGCACCGACGGGCGTGGGTGGGCACTCGGTGCTCATGCCCGCCAGCGCCTGTGTAAAGGTTTTGTCGCGCCCAGTGACCATGTTGCAGGCGGTTTGCGTGCGCTGGTAGACGAACACGGTTTTGATCGATTCGCAACCGCCCAATGCCAAGCCCTCATCCACGATCGCTTTCAACGGCAGCTCTTTGCCGCCGCGCATTTGGTAGTTGGCCGTTATCACGGCGACTGCACCTGCGTCGATGATCCGCTCTTGCAATGCCTTGGCCGAAAAGCCGCCAAACACCACGCTGTGGGTGGCGCCGATGCGCGCGCAGGCCTGCATGGCGATCACGCCTTCAAGCGTCATCGGCATGTAAATCAATACGCGGTCGCCTTTTTGAATGCCATCAGCCTTCAACGCATTGGCAAACTGGCTGACCTTGGCCAACAGTTCTTTGTAAGTCGTTTTGGTGACCGTGCCATCGTCCGCTTCAAAAATGACCGCCGTCTTGTTTTCAACCGGCGTGCCGATGTGCCTGTCCAGGCAGTTGGCAGAAGCGTTCAGCTCGCCGTCATCAAACCACTTGTAAAACGGCACGTTGGATTCGTCCAGCGTCTTCGTGAACGGTTTTGTCCAATTCAAATTCGCGCGCGCCAGCTTGGCCCAGTAGCCTTCAAAATCATCCGCCGCTTCTTTGCACAGCGCGTCGTACTGACCCATGCTGGCGATGCGCGCGCCATGGCTTGCGGCGGCAGATGGCGGGAACACGCGGTTCTCCACCAAGACAGATTCAATCGTGCTGCTCATGCTTAATGTCTCCTCAAGGGTTTTAATGCGGTCACAAACAGGCAAAGTGTGAGGGTTTGCACTTACGAGTCACTGACTTGCATCAACTCACACGTAATTTGTATTCTCCAGCACGTCACACTGGCCCACTACAATTCCGGCATGGGTAGAAACCCCAAATTCTGAACGCCACGAACCCCAAAACATGAACAAACCCCGCTCTGCGTCCACAAAAACCAAAGGTGGCTTGCCGCCCCTGGCCAACTTCATCTTTGCCAGCCGCTGGCTGCAGTTGCCGCTGTACCTCGGCTTGATCATCGCCCAGGCCGTCTACGTTTTCCATTTTGGTGTGGAGCTCTATCACCTGGTGTTCGCAGCTTTTGGCAGCCAGCCCGACATTGACGTGCTGGTGAAAAGCAGCGGCTACGTGTCCGAAGTCAGAATCACCGGCCTGAACGAGACCGTCATCATGCTGGTGGTGCTGGCGCTGATCGACGTGGTGATGATCTCCAACCTGCTGATCATGGTTATCGTGGGCGGCTACGAAACTTTTGTGAGCCGCATGAACCTCGAAGACCACCCCGATCAGCCCGAGTGGTTGAGCCACGTCAACGCCAGCGTGCTGAAGGTCAAGCTGGCCACGGCGATCATCGGCATCTCGTCGATCCACCTTCTCAAAACCTTCATCAACGCCAACAACTACACCGAAAAGGTGCTGATGTGGCAAACCATCATTCACATCGTATTTTTGCTAAGCGCCATGGCGATTGCCTACACCGACAAGCTGATGTCTGGCAGCGAGCACGAGGCCAAGAAGGTGGATGGGCGGGCGAACAACGATTGAGGAGATTTAGCTGCCGGATGCGCCACTGAAAAAGTCTCCGACTGCCTCATCAACGAAATGTGCGGCATCAGCCGTATGACGTATGAAGTCCGGTCGAAGCCACGCGAGTCGCGACCTAGTTCAGCGAGCAAGTCCGAGGAGGGTAGGATTCGCTGCCGTCTCAGGGTGCGCTCTGGAGTACTGTTCTGACTGTTCTTCGCCGTTCATGGCGAAGCTTGCCGACGTAGCCCAATGCGGCAATTAGGGAGGACAGGACTACGCCCAGGGCTCCGACGATCTTCGGATCGAGAGCGGTCAGAGCGTCAAACACAGAATGTGAAACCTAACGTCGAAACTAACCAACCGCTCGCTTGCGGGCGGTCTGCGTTGAGTGACCCGTTACAAGTCCGGCATTTTCAACAAGGCGGCCGCTGACGTACTTGTGCAGCACGCTCGCGATCAAGGTTTGGTAAGGCATTCCCTCCTGGAGCGCTTTGACTTGAATGTCATTGAGATCAATGGACGACAGACGAATATTTACTCTGCGGTCCTTCACAGCGGTCGCCCTCGCTGCCGCCCTGAACTTCTCCAGTTCACTTTTCGTTGCAACAGACTTGAGACTGCCTTTCTCGAAGCCAGACAAAACTTCTCGTTCATACGCATCAACGTTTGGCATTCGATTCACCTTGCTGCAAATAGTCCCGCGTTGCCTTACGGCTCGGGATCACGGTTTTGAGGAAAAAGTAATCAGCCTCTTCGACAAAGGGAACCAAATAAACGTAGCCATCAAACGAGACGACAAGCACCTGCTGATTCGGATACTTCGTCACGTTGGGGTGTTCGACAATGTCAAGCAACCCATCAGACTCAACTGCCACTACGATGCTCTCGAAAGACACGCCGCGAGATAGCTTGAGCGACTCGTTTTTTTCGACACTCCAGCGAAAAGGTTTCATCATCCAATTCTACGCCGATGTGTGCCTTTTGTCACCAAATTCTCAAACTCACTTATGACGTTCGAGTTAACTGGCGCGTGCAGGCAGGGCGCCTCGATGTGATCATCGTCAAGGGCAGCTTCAACTTCGGTGAATCCGGAGTGAAGCTTGCCTGTAAGTTCACTTAGGAGCGCAAGAAGTTGCGTTTGAGACTCGGTCGGTTGCACCTCCTTTATGGCAAGAATGGGAGCAAGTCGTCGAGTGTGTGACCTTCTTGCCGCGTTAGCGCAGTCTGCAAACTGCTTCCAAAGCACAAGGCCTATTGACCATCGAATGCGCCAGATCAATAAGCCGACGGCTTCCCAGCCCGCTCTGATTCACCCCGGCACAACAACAAAATACTGACCCCAATCAGCGTCGCGACCACCGAGCCGCCCAACACGCCCAGCTTGACCTGCACGGCGTAGCCCGCACCCACATCCTCAAACGCCAAGGAGCCGATGAACAGGCTCATGGTGAACCCGACGCCGCACAGCGCGCACACACCGAAGAACTGAGCCCAAGTGCTTTGCGCGGGCAACTGCGCACCCGCGAAGCGGATCAACAACCAGCTGGCTGAAAAAACGCCAATCGCCTTGCCTGCCACCAGACCCAGCGCGATGCCCAGCGGCACGGTTTGGGCGAACAGGTTCGCGTTGATACCTTGCAGCGACACGCCTGCATTCGCGAACGCAAACATCGGCAACACCGCAAACGCCACCCACGGGTGCAGGGCATGCTCGGCGCTTTTCAGTGGCGAGCCGCCTTTGCCATCGCTCAATGGAATCGCCAAAGCGGTGATGACACCTGCCAGCGTGGCATGGATGCCCGACTTGAGCACGCACAGCCAGATGATTAGCCCGACCACGACATACGGGCCGATGGATGTGACCTTGCAGCGGTTTAGCACCACCAGTGCCAGCGCGCCCACCCCGGCAGCCGCGAGCATCGATGTCGAAAGCTGCGAGGTGTAGAAAAACGCGATCACCAAGATGGCACCCAGGTCATCCAGAATCGCTACCGCGGTTAAAAATACTTTGAGCGATGCAGGCACGCGGCTACCCAGCAGCACCAGCACGCCTAGCGCGAAGGCGATGTCTGTCGCGGTGGGGATCGCCCAGCCGCGCAGCGCCACCTCGTCGCCCCAATTGATCGCGGTGTAAATGAGCGCGGGCACGATCATTCCGCCCAGCGCTGCGCCTGCGGGCAAGATGGCCTGGCGCACGGTGCGCAACTCGCCTTCCACCAGCTCGCGCTTGATCTCCAGGCCCACCAGAAAGAAG
>JANNFW010000795.1:0-2874 GCA_031380235.1 Rhodoferax sp.
GGTTTGACCAGCCATTGGCTGCAAAGCGGCCAGCGCGGTGTGCTGCTGGGTGTGGGGCGGTCAGGTCGTTTTGAGGGTTTCCCAGTGCCCCGTTTCAGCGTGACGCAAGGCAGCTACAGCCTGCTGGGCGTGCAGGATCAGTATCGCGTATCAGACAGCCTCTGGCAATGGGGCGGTATGCTGGCGCAGGCTAAAAATGTCAGCTCGGCGTTCGCGCTCATGCCCGAGGGTCAAGGCGAGCTGAGCGCGCAGGGTCTGTACCTCGCAACACGCCGCGACAGCTTTGCCACGGGCAGCTTCTGGCAAATCAACGCGACGCTCGGCAACAGCACCGGAGTCGGAACCAATACCGATTTTTCAGGGCAATCCAGCCCACGTGCCAACGGCTTGTGGGTGGATGGGGGTTTTAGCTCCGGCCCGCATCAGCACGGCTGGGGCGTGTTCCGGCTGGACCCCGGTCTGGCCTGGCTGGATCTCGCCCTGCCCAGCGACTTGCAGGGTGGTTACTGGCGCTATGCGCGTCGCACCCGCCAGTGGTCGATGGAGTCAGAGCTTGACGTGTTGGCCTCCGTTTCAGGCACCACCCCCAATGGTTTCTTCGCAACCAACAGTCTGCGCTATCAATACAGCAGCAGCACCAGCTTCGGTGGGTCATTCAACCTGCGCCGCTACAGCAGCCAGGCCCAGTCGCTGTTGCTGTACTCGCAGTTTGCCAACGACTGGGGCAGCAGCCGTGCACAGATCGAGTGGGGCAGTGCCGACACCGGCGACCGCCTGACCCGCCTTCAGCTCGATCATGACTGGAGCTTTGTGCAGGCGCTTCGATTGTCCACCACGGTCTCTGTCGATACCGAACAAAAGCAGGGGGTGCAAATCCAGGGTCGGGGTGTCGCGGTCAACGCTGACTGGGCCTTGGGTCAAAACATCACAGCCACCAACAGCCTGCAAGGCCGGTGGGCGTCGGAGCAGACCCAGTACAACCTCAATTTCGGGCTGAACTGGCGGTTTGCGCCGCAATGGTCGCTGCAAACCAGCCTTTATGCCGTGCAGGGCACCACCAACCCGCTGACTCTCGCGGCAAACCCGCTAACGCCGATTGCGACAGTCTTCCCCACCATCAACGACAGCGGGCTGTTCATCACCCTACGCTATGACGCCAGCGCAGGCCGGGCCAGTGCGCCCTTGGGCGGCGCGCCTGGCAGTGCGGCCGGGCGGCTGATGGGTACGGTCTACCTCGACGAAAATCAAAATGGCAAGCGCGATGCTTCAGAGCGTGGTGCTGCCAGCGTGACGGTGCTGCTGGATGGCCGCTTTGCCACGCAGACCGACGCGCAGGGCCGCTTTGAGTTCCCCTACGTCACAGCCGGCGCACACGTGCTCACCGTGAGCAGTGATAACCTTCCGCTGCCGTGGAGTCTGGAGAAAGAAGGACGAACCGAGCTGCGCATCTTCACCCGCGATACGACCACCGTTGACATCGGTGCGACCAAGCCCTAGAAAAAGCTATATATATAATAGCATTGTTACTATATTATTCGAGAGCTAGAAGGTCACTTTGTTTGTATTTTAGAGAAACTTGCTTTTTTTAGGTAAAAATTAACTCTCGGGTTAATATTTTTCAGTATCTACAATCTAGACTGATCCAAAAGACAATCCCAAAACAAGGCGAAAGACTTCAGCAATGAGCATCAAAAGCGACAAATGGATTCGCCACATGGCTGAAACGACGGGCATGATTGAGCCCTTCGAGCCCGGCCAGGTGCGCAGCCGCGACCTCAACGGTGCCAGCCAGAAAATCATCAGCTACGGCACCAGCAGTTACGGCTACGACATCCGCTGCGCGCCAGAATTCAAGGTTTTCACCAATATCCACAGCACGGTTGTAGACCCGAAGAACTTCGACGCAAAGAGCTTTGTCGATTTTCATGACGACGTGTGCATCATCCCGCCCAACAGCTTCGCGCTGGCCCGCACGCTGGAGTACTTTCGCATCCCGCGCAACGTGCTCACCATCTGCCTGGGCAAAAGCACCTACGCGCGCTGCGGCATCATCGTCAATGTGACGCCGTTTGAGCCCGAGTGGGAAGGCTACGTTACGCTGGAGTTCAGCAACACCACGCCCCTGCCCGCCAAAATCTATGCGGGCGAAGGTTGCGCGCAAGTGCTGTTTTTTGAAAGCGACCCGGATGACGTGTGCGAGGTCAGCTACAAAGACCGGGGTGGTAAGTACCAGGGGCAGGTGGGGGTGACGTTGCCGAAAGCTTAAAGGCGTTCACCGCAGGGCCGCTCAGTGGTAGTCGCTCTCGCGCTGGTGCTTGACGGCAATCACGCTGACCGTCTCGTCGCCTTGAATCTCAAACAGAATCAAGTAGCCCGAACGTCCAAACTTCACGATCATCTCGCGGTAGACATGACTTTCTAATGGATCGTCCAATCGCATTGGAGCACGGCGGCAACTCTCGGGCATGAACCTGAGAAATTCGTAAGACTTTTCAATGGCTGCAATGGCGCGTTCGGCCAGAAATGTGTCGTGATCGGACAGAAAATCGGACAGTCTTTCGAGGTCTTCTTGCGCAGCGATCGTAATGTCGAGCTTGTAGGTCTTCATGCGGCCTTTTTCATCTGCATAGCCTTCTTCTTTTCAATCTGTGCTCGTAGCCGTCGGATGCTTTCTTCGGCAGTGATCGTTTTCATTTTGCCTGCCTTGAGCAGCGCAGAGCGGCGCGCGGCCTCCGCATAAAACGCCTCATCCTCCTTGCGCCACTGCGCCTGCTTTTTCATCGTTTCTTCGATGAACGTGGAGAGGCTCTCGCCCTCTTTGAGCACCGACTCAACCAATTCGCGGACTTCCGGGGCGACTCGCACGGCGGGCAG
>JANNFW010000797.1:0-1603 GCA_031380235.1 Rhodoferax sp.
CGTCGATGTGGCTGATCCCGCGCATGGAAGTGTTTCAGCGCAACAACCCGGACATTGACATCAGCATTGATGCCAGCGACACCGCAGCCGATTTGGAGGTGGCCGACATCGACCTGGCCATTCGCTACGGCCCGGCCAGCAGCATGCCGATGGACGCGATCCGCATGTTTGGCGAGCAGCTGGCACCAGTGATCAGCCCGTGGCTGCTCAAAAGCAATCCGCGCATCAAAAAACCAGAAGACTTGGCGCAGTTCTCACTGATTGAGGCAGGCGATGCGCACCGCACCCATTTGGAGTGGCTGACCTGGCGGCGCTGGTTTGACGAGCAGCATCTGAAAAAGCTGGAGCCCAAGCGCTGGCTGTATTTCAACTACGCCTACCAGATGACGCAAGCCGCGCTGGCCGGCCAAGGCGTGGTGCTGGCGCGCATGCCGCTGATCGCCGAAAACCTGGCGCGCGGCGACCTGATCGAGGTGCTGCCCGAAACCCGCATGGACAGCCCCATGGCCTATTGGCTCCTCATCGGCCCCCGAAGCAACAGTCGCCCTGAGATTCGCGCGTTTTGCGACTGGCTGCAAACGCAAGCCGCTGCGACCCGAACCATCAGCGGCGAGGTGGCAGACCCGGAGACGCTGGTGAATCCAGATTAGCAATGCTATTATTTATATAGCTAACCATGCACATTATTCGAGAGCTACAGGCTTAATTTGTTCACAATTTAGCTGCTTAGGGGGTTTTGACCTTCTAAAAGGCCATTTTTGGTTCATTTTAACTACAAATGTAGTAAAACAATCAAGGCAGAGAATTACCTATGATTTTGGCGCGAAATAAGCCTTGCACAAGACAAATCAGCCGTTGCGCATTAGCATGGCGGCATCGAAATTCTCTGGAGAAAGCCATGTTGCGTCGTCATTCAGCGGTTTATGCCGCATGGGTTTTGGTCACTGCCTCGCTCGCCCTCTCCATGGGCGCCCAAGCCGCTGCTACGGTCGGTCAACCCGCACCTGATTTCACGTTGACGGATACCAGCGGCAATGCCGTCAAGCTGTCTGACTTCAAAGGCAAACACGTCGTGCTGGAATGGAACAACCCTGGTTGCCCGTTCGTGCGCAAGCATTACGACACCGCCAACATGCAAGCTCTGCAAAAAGAAGCGGGTGGCAAAGGCGTGGTGTGGCTTGCCATCAACTCTACAGCCACCGCGCACCAAGACTACCTGGCACCAGCGAAGATGGGCCAATGGATGACGGAGCAAAAAGCCGCCACCAGCGCGACGCTGATGGACGAGAGCGGCACGGTGGGCAAAAGCTACGGCGCGCGCACCACGCCGCACATGTACATGGTCAACCCGCAAGGTACGCTGATCTACGCCGGCGGCATTGACAGCATTCCGTCCGCCAGCACGGCCGACATCAAAACCGCGACCAACTACGTGCGCGTGGGCCTGAACGAAGCGCTGGCGGGCAAGCCCCTCAGCAAACCGACTACGCAGCCCTATGGATGCTCGGTGAAATATAAATCGTGATCGCTGCGTGACCCAAGCCGACGACATCAGTCATATCCTCAAAAACCACCGCACCGTGGCGGTGGTGGGCCTGTCGCC
>JANNFW010000810.1:0-2508 GCA_031380235.1 Rhodoferax sp.
CGGGGTGATGCGGCTGTCATTGCGCGTTGCCTGCTTGATGCTGCCGCCGTCTTCAGTGACCGTCATCGAGCGAAACTTGTAGACCACGATCTCTTCACCGTCCAGCCCGTAGCGGCGCTGTTTGAAAATAGCGTTGCCGGGCGAGCCGAGTTTGACGGCAACCGCAATGATCAACAGCAGCGGCGAGATCATGATCAAAATCAGCAATGACAAAACGATGTCGCTGGCGCGCTTGGCGGCACCCTCCGAGCCCTTGAAAGGCGTCTCGCAGACCGAGATAACGGGCGTCGCGCATACCATGCTGGTGTGGCCTTGAATGAGGTCGGTAACAAACATGTCCGGCACAAAATAAATCGAAGCGGTGGTGTCTTTGAGCTCATCCAGAATCTGCAAAATTCGCGGCTGGGAGGCCATCGGCAGCGAGAGGTAAATGAGCTGAATATGCCGATCTCGCACCAAGGCAGGGAGTTGCTCCGGTGCACCCAAGAGTGGCTGTGCGGTGATCAAATCCGATCGTGAATCCAATCGGTCGTTGGAGCGGCTGTCGACAAAGCCCGCAAGCTCAATCCTGGAGTAGGGAGCGGTGCTGATCTGCTCTGCCAGTGCCATGCCCTGCTTGTTCATGCCAACAATGATGGCGCGCCGCTTCGGCCCTTGCAGTGTCAGCAAGCTCGGACCTGCACTGCGTAATGCAAAGTAGGCACCAAGCTCCGTGAGCGGGGCCACCCACAGCCATGCCAGGACGGTTCGAGGCGAGAACTCCCGGATGTAGCCAGTCACCCATCCCGTGGTCAGCAGCATGCCAGCGATCCAGGCCCAGTTCAACCACACATCAACCAGCACGGTGGACACGGGGGCTTGCAGTTTCAACAGTCCGGGGTAGGCCAACGCAAAAACGATGACCGACAGAATCAGGTACTGCGCATTGACCTCACCCTCGAAATAGAACGCCAGCGCCCACAACGAAAACACGAATGCGCCCGGGCCTACTGATGACTCAAAGATGCTCAGCAGGTTGTCTCGGCCCAGCGACGCCTCTGCCGCTGCTTTTTTGGGAGCGGAGGCTGCGAGGCCGTCGTGAGTCTTATCCATAGTTGACAGAGTCAAGAAAGCCATGGGTCTTGCCAACAGCCTGCGTGCGGTTGGTGACGTCAAGCTTTTTAAGAATTCGTTGCACGTGGTTTTTGACGGTGAACGCGCTGATGTTCAAAATGCTGCCAATTTCAGGATTGGTTTTGCCCAAAGCGATCCAACGCAAGATTTCAGCCTCGCGCGCTGACAGTTCGCTGCTCATCGACCCACCCCCAAGTACTCTGGGGTGCTCAATCCGTTTTTAATCAAACCTTGAACCATGTTTCCATCCGCTATTGATTTTGGTGCGATGCACCTTGACGCAGCGTATTTGTTGCAGTGCAGCATGTATTGCATGTTTCGAGCCAACTTTGCAATGCAACTGGGAGAGATCGGCGCTGGGTGTGTGCTGAGTGCATGCGACGCAATGTAGTAGCGCCTGCGACCGACCCACCGACTTGCTTGTAACGACTTGAACAGCGCGCAAGGCAGTTACAGCCTGAAACCTTTGCTCTGTTTTTTTGGTGCGTCGCATTCCATCACACTGCAAAAATGCTGTGGTGCAGCATGGAATTGGTGCAATGTGCTGCGACTCTGGTGCACGTCAGCAGATTTTGCGAACGCAGGCCGCCTGCGTGTTTTCAGGCCGCTTTTCTGGCCAAGCGTCGCCTGCGCGCGATACTTCCCATTACGCCTAATCCTGTCAGTAACATCGCCAGCGTGCCGGGTTCAGCGCTCGCGGCGGCTTGGACGGCATCTTGCGCAGACCCTGTCACGGTATTTCGACCACTCCCGACCACGTTACCCAGCACGATACTGTTTCGGGTTCCTTCGATGTCATTAATTGTGATCAGCTCAAGAGGGAGCGACCCGATTGTTTGGTCCCTGCTCACACTATTGGCAACCGTCTGCAATGATGATCGGGTTGACTGCTCAGCCTGCGCGCTTGCGCCACCCGAGTGGCCCGTCGCCGCGAAAGAAGCGGACGCAGCCGAATACAACAGCAAGGACAAAGCCGTAAACGTTTGGAATTTCATGGTTTCCCCTAGTTGCGTTGATAAACAAAAGTATTGGTGGGATGCTACGACGCGGGTATTCCCTAGTCGATAGTCCATTCGGACTAATCTGGTGACCTCGCCGTTACACAGCCAGCCGCACGTACGTATGTCTAATGACTGCGGGTGAATCAGAAAATTGCTATGCAATAAATAGCTATCTATGCATGTTATTCGAGAGCTAGAGCCTCAAAATACTAATAAACAAGGCCACAGAGACGTCAAAGAGGCAAAAAAGGCCCAAAACAGCCAAAAACAACCAATTTCTACTACAATTGTAGTAAAAAAGAGGTGCTTCAGACAAAATGACGAAATCAGCCAGCCGCCGGGTGCCGCAAGCCCAGCGCTCACTTTTGGTGGCACAATTCCGGCTGAAGTTTTG
>JANNFW010000814.1:0-3761 GCA_031380235.1 Rhodoferax sp.
CCAACCTGCTGACTCTGAACGGCGTGCACACCCACATCGGCGCGTATCACATCCTGCACGGCGTGGACTTGGTCGTGCCCAAGGGCCAGCTCACCATGTTGCTGGGCCGCAATGGCGCGGGCAAGACGACCACACTTCGAACCATCATGGGTTTGTGGCACGCCTCCAAGGGCACGATCACTTTTGACAAGCGTGACATCACTGCGATGATCACGCCGGATATCTCGGCCCTGAACATCGCCTACGTGCCCGAAAACATGGGCATCTTTTCGGACCTGACCGTGAAGGAAAACATGCTGTTGGCCGCGCGCAGTGCCAAGCGGGCCAGCGAGATGGACGAAGTGCGGCTGAAGTGGATATTCGGCCTGTTCCCAGCCGTCGAGAAGTTTTGGAATCACCCCGCAGGCAAGCTCTCAGGTGGACAAAAGCAGATGTTGGCTGTGGCGCGCGCCATCGTGGAGCCGCGTGAATTGCTGATAGTCGATGAGCCCAGCAAAGGCCTAGCCCCCGCAATCATCAACAACATGATCGACGCGTTCTCGCAACTCAAAGCCAGCGGCACCACGATTTTGCTGGTCGAGCAAAACATCAACTTCGCCAAGCGACTGGGCGACAGCGTGGCGGTGATGGACAACGGCCGCGTGGTACATGCGGGCAGCATGAAGGTGCTGGCGGACGACGAAGCCTTGCAGCAATCATTGCTGGGGTTGGCGTTATGAACTCGAGAACCGCAGGGCCGTCCCAACGCGAGAGAGTCCCCTCGGGGGGGCAGCGTAATACACGCAGTGACAAGCGTGGGGGCAACATGAAAATTGAATTGGATTGGAAACCGTTGGCGCTCGTGCCCGCGTTGGCGCTGGTTGTTTTGCCCTTCATCGGTTCGGGTTCCACCTGGCTCACACTCACCGTAGCCGGGCTGGCGATGGGCATGATCATCTTCATCATTGCCTCCGGCCTCACGCTGATTTTTGGTTTGATGGACGTGCTCAACTTCGGCCACGGTGTGTTCATCGCGCTGGGCGCTTACGTGGCGGCCAGCGTGCTCGCCGGTATGGGCAACTGGACCGGCTCTGGCAACCTGGCGCTTAATCTGCTGGCCGTGGTGCCTGCCATGCTCGTCGCAATGGCCGTCGCGGGCGCGGTGGGCCTGGCGTTTGAGCGCTTCATCGTGCGGCCCGTTTACGGTCAACACCTCAAGCAGATTTTGATCACCATGGGTGGCATGATCATCGGCGAAGAGTTGATCAAGGTCATTTGGGGTGCGCAGCAAATCCCGCTGCCACTGCCTGAGGGCATGCGCGGCGCGATTTTGGTGGGTGATTCGGCGATTGAAAAATACCGCTTGCTGGCCGTGGTGGTGGGCTTTGTCGTGTTTGGCGCGCTGGCTTGGACGTTGAATCGCACCAAGCTCGGCCTGCTGATCCGCGCAGGCGTGCAAAACGGCGAGATGGTGGAGGCGCTGGGTTACCGCATCCGCCGCCTCTTCATCGGCGTGTTTGTCGCGGGCAGCGCGCTGGCGGGCCTGGGCGGCGTGATGTGGGGCCTGTTCCAGCAAAACCTGGTGCCGCAGATGGGTGCGCAGGTCAACGTGCTGATTTTCATCGTCATCATCATTGGCGGTTTGGGCTCAACCGGAGGCGCACTCATTGGGGCACTGCTGGTGGGTTTGATGTTGAACTTCACCGGATTTCTACTGCCCAAGATGGCATTGTTTTCCAATATCGCGCTGATGGTCGCGATTCTTTTGTGGCGGCCACAAGGCGTTTATCCGGTGGCGAACAGATGACGAGTCGCTGATGCTAAACCGACTCCTCTCCCACGACCTCCCGCGCAGCCGTGTGCTGGCGGTGCTGCTGATCGTTCTGCTGCTGGCACTGGCGTTTGCGCCGTTCATCTTCCCTGGCGTCAAGGCGCTGGATGTCGCAGCCAAGGTACTCATCTTTTTGGTGTTGGTGGCCAGCTTCGATTTGCTGCTGGGCTTCACCGGCATTGTGAGTTTTGCGCACACGATGTTTTTTGGGATCGGCGCTTACGGCATTGCCATTGCGACAACACGCATGGGGCCGACTTGGGGTGCGCTGGCGACGGGCTTGCTGGCATCACTGGCTGTGTCGTTCTTGCTATCGCTGGCAGTAGGGCTGTTCTCACTGCGGGTGCGGGCGATTTTCTTCGCGATGATCACGCTGGCGGTGGCCTCGGCGTTTCAAACGCTGGCCTCGCAGTTATCTGATTTAACGGGTGGTGAAGATGGTTTGACCTTCAAGTTGCCCGCGCTGCTGTCGGCCAGCCACGAGTTTGCGGAAACGCCTTTTCTGGGTGTCACGGTAGACGGCAAGTTGCTGTGCTATTACCTTTTGTTCTTCACTGCGCTGCTGCTCTTTCTGGCGCTTTTGCGCATTGTGAATTCACCGTTTGGCCGCGTACTGCAAGCGATTCGGGAAAACGAGTTCCGCGCCGAAGCCATCGGCTACCGCGTGGTGGTGTACCGCACCACGTCGAGTATTTTATCGGCTCTGTTCGCCTGCATGGCTGGCGCGATGCTGGCCATCTGGCTGCGCTACAACGGGCCAGACACGTCGCTCTCGTTCGAGATCATGATGGATGTTTTGCTGATCGTCGTGATTGGCGGCATGGGTACGGTTTACGGCGCTGCGATTGGGGCGGCGCTGTTTTTGGTCGCCCAGAGCTATTTGCAAGACTTGCTCAAAGTCGGCAGCGAAGCTGCGTCTAATTTACCGTGGCTGGCGGCGTTGCTCTCGCCAGACCGTTGGTTGCTGTGGCTGGGCGTGCTGTTTGTGCTGTCGGTCTATTACTTCCCAACCGGCGTGGTGGGCCGCCTGCGCGCAGGAGCGAAGCGGTGAGTTTTACCTCGCACTACTTGAGCTGCGCAGGGCGTGAAATTCACTACACCGAGTGGGGGGCGGAGCATAGTAAAACTGTTGTTGCCTGGCACGGACTGGCCCGCACCGGGCGTGACATGGACGAGCTGGCCGCGTATTTGAGCGAGCACGGCTACCGGGTGATTTGCCCGGACACGATTGGACGCGGCCTGAGTCAATGGAGCCCTGATCCCGAAGCGGAGTATTGCCTGTCCTTCTACGCCCAAATCGCTGCTGATCTGCTGGATCAACTGAAGATTGAGCGCGCGCATTGGGTTGGAACGTCGATGGGTGGTGCATTGGGCATGGTGTGCGCATCGGGCTTGTTTCAACCCGCGATGAAGGCAAAAATCCAAAGCTTGATCTTGAACGACACCGCACCCCAAGTGGCCGATGCCGCCATCGCCCGCATTCGTGCCTACGCCGGTAGCCCGCCCGCATTCGCAACCGTGCGCGAGCTAGAGACCTTCTTTCGTCAGGTCTACAAACCGTATGGGTACTTGAGCGATGCGCAGTGGCGCCGATTAACCGAAACTTCAACTCGCCGTTTGCCCGATGGCCGTGTCACCCCGCATTACGACCCCGCTATGGTGCAGCAGTTCACCCGTCATCCGAATGATTACCTGATTTGGGATCACTACGATGCGCTTGATTTGCCAGTGCTGTGCCTGCGCGGCGCGGAGTCGGATCTAGTCCTGCGGGAGACCACAGCCCAGATGATGCAGCGCGGCCCCGGTTCGCGTGGGTTGACTCAGGTGGTCGAAATTGAAGGCTGCGGCCATGCACCTGCGCTGAATGTTGCGGATCAGATGGAGCGGGTGGGGACGTTTATTGGAAGCCACAACGGGCTCAGCTGAGGCGCTGCGTGCTGAAGGCGCTTAA
>JANNFW010000017.1:0-9813 GCA_031380235.1 Rhodoferax sp.
ATGCCCCGGTTGAACCAGACGGAATGCGTCTTGCCAATCTCGGCCTCAGTCTTGATTTTGCAGTCAACGCGAAGACCCGCCTGCTCCACCAAAGCGCCCGGTTGGCCTTTGAGTGCGACGACGCGGTAGGTGTAATCGGCGCCAGGCCGGGCGGTAAAGTCTTGCCACAAAAATCCCTGGATGGGGAAGTCACGCGTTGATACAAGCTTGCCCGCGCTGGCCGCAGATTGCTCGAATACCTTCATGCCTTCAAGCCATTTGCCTTCATCGCCCAGGGCGTGGTCGGTGCGGTGGATGGCAAACCCGAGGATATTTTTGGCATCCACCTGTTTCAGGCCGATGCCGATCAGCACGACGTAGGTGCCGGCGACCACGTTGATTTTCAACTTGCCGTTGGCTGATTTTGCAGTTTTCCGCATGATGATCCCTGGAAGGTTTGTTCCGTGTATTTGATTTGATTTCTCACAGTGTCGCAAGTGAGACGGACGCGGATTTTCATCAGTTTGGAGGATGGAAGTGTTGACGCTAAGTTGACACACGCGGTCCAGGGTGAAGTGGCAAAATCATCAAGACGCTGCAAACCCATTATTTGATTGGAGATTCATCATGACTGAAGCCTATGTTTACGACGCCATCCGCACCCCGCGCGGTAAGGGCAAAAAAGACGGCAGCCTGTATGAGGTGAAACCCGTCACCCTGCTGGCCGGTGTGTTGACTGAGCTGCAACGGCGCAATGACTTTGACACCTCGAAGGTCGATGACGTGGTGATGGGGGTTGTGTCACCCGTGGGCGAACAGGGCTCGGTGATTGCCAAGGTGGCGGCGTTGAAGGCGGGGTGGGATTTCACCGCGTCGGGCGTGCAGATCAACCGCTTTTGCGCCTCCGGTCTGGAAGCCGTCAACATGGCGGCGCAAAAAGTGCGCTCGGGTTGGGAAGACCTGGTGGTTGCCGGTGGCGTGGAGAGCATGAGCCGGGTGCCGATTGGCTCGGATGGAGGTGCCTGGGCACAAGACCCGGAGACCAATTCTGCGACCTCATTCGTACCGCAAGGCATTGGCGCGGATTTGATCGCCACGCTGGAGGGCTTCTCGCGCGCGGATGTGGATGCCTTCGCGCTGGAATCGCAAAAGCGCGCGGCCTACGCTCGCACGCAAGGCTATTTCAAGGGCTCAGTCGTGCCCGTGAAGGATTGGACAGACCAGATCATTCTGGATGAAGACGAATTCATCAAGCCGCACACCACGATGGAGGGCCTGGCCTCGCTGAAATCGGCCTTCGAGCAGATGGGTGCAATGGGTTTTGATCAGGTCGCGATGACGCGCTACCCGCAGGTGGCGCGCATCAACCATGTGCACCATGCGGGCAACTCGTCGGGCATTGTGGATGGCGCAGCAGCGGTTTTGATTGGTTCTGAAGCCGCTGGCAAGGCGCATGGCTTCACGCCGCGCGCGCGCATCGTGGCCGCAGCTTTGAGCGGGGCTGACCCGACCATCATGCTCACCGGCCCGATGCCCGCCGCGCGAAAGGCGCTGGCCAAGGCCGGCATGACGATTGACCAGATCGACCTGTTTGAAGTGAACGAGGCCTTTGCCGCTGTGCCGATGCGCTTCATGAAAGAGCTGCACGTGCCGCATGAGAAAGTGAACGTGAACGGTGGCGCCATCGCCCTGGGCCACCCGCTGGGCGCCACCGGCGCGATGATTTTGAGCACGCTGATTGACGAGCTGCACCGTCGCAAACTGCGCTTTGGCCTGGCCACGTTGTGCGTGGGAGGTGGCATGGGCATCGCGACCATTGTAGAGAGAATATGAACCTGGGGGTTAATTTTTGACCTCATTTCGCTTAAAAACGCGAAATTATGAAGTAAATTGACCTCTGGCTCTCGAATAATATGCATAAGCAGCTATTTATTTTATAGTACAAATCCGATCACCCCCTGTTATGAAAACTATCCAGTACACGCTTGAGAACGGCATCGCCACCATCACCTTTGACGAGCCCAACTCCCCCGTCAACACCATGTGTGCAGAGTGGAGCGAGGACATGACGGCGCTTGCTGCGCAGGTCACAGCGGACAAAGACGCGATCAAAGGCATCATCCTCGCGTCGAATAAATCCACCTTCTTCGCCGGGGCCGATTTGAAGGCCACGATGCGCCTGCAACCCAGCGATGCGAAGGACGCGTTCACCAATATCCAGCAGGTGAAGAAGAACTTTTTTGCTATTGAAGGCCTGGGCAAACCGGTGGTGAGCTGCTTGAACGGCACAGCGCTGGGGGGAGGATGGGAGGTGGCGTTGATCGGCCATTACCGCATCGCTGTCGATGACAACAAAATTCAGTTCGGCATGCCAGAAGTGACGCTGGGCCTGTTGCCCGGTGCGACCGGTGTAACCAAGATGACGCGCCATTTGGGCCTGATGGGTGCACAGCCATATCTGGTGGAAGGCAAGCTGTTTGGCCCGCGCGAGGCGTTGAATCTTGGGCTGGTGCATGAGCTTTTGCCGCCTTCGGCCAACATCGCCGCTGAGCTGAGGGCCAAGGCGCTGGTGTGGATTGCCGCCAACCCAACGGCGCAGCACGCTTGGGAAGCCAAAGACTACAAAGTACCCGGCGGCCTGCCGAGCAACCCCAAGGTGGCGGGCATGCTGGCTGTGGCCCCGGCGATGATCAAGAAGCAGACGCGCGGCCTGTACCCTGCGCCCGAGGCGATCATGGCCTGTATGGTCGAGGGCTTGCAGGTCGATTTGCCCACGGCGTATCGCATCGAGTCACGCTACCTGGCCAAGCTGATGACGGGCGTGAACGCGCGCTCGATGATCAACACCTTCTTCTTCAACATGAACGCGATCAAGAGTGGGCAGTCGCGGCCCGGCAAATCAGCCAAGTACAAGCCTGCCAAAGTCGGCCTGCTGGGCGCGGGCATGATGGGCGCGGGTATTGCGTATGCGCAGGCGAGTCGGGGCATTGCGACGGTGCTCAAGGATGTCAGCCAGGAGAGGGCGGACTTGGGCAAATCCTATTCCGCCAAGCTCACGCAAGCGCGCGTGGACAAAGGCCGCATGGGACCGCATGATCAGACCGAGCTGTTGAACCGCATCTTCGCCACGGGCAGCGCTGCGGATTTGCAGGGCTGCGACTTGATCATCGAAGCGGTGTTTGAAAACCGCGACTTAAAGGCCAAGGTGACGCAAGAAGCCGAGCCGATGCTGGCGGCGGGTGGATTTTTTGCGTCCAACACGTCTACCTTGCCGATCAGCGGTTTGGCGAAAGCCTCCAGCAACGCTGAGAAATTCATCGGCATCCACTTCTTCAGCCCCGTGGACAAGATGAAGCTGGTGGAGATCATTCGCGGTGCGAAGACCGATGACGAAACTGTGGCCCGTGCCTTCGATTACGTGCAGGCAATCGGCAAAATCCCCATCGTGGTGAACGACTCGCGCGGCTTCTTCACCAGCCGCGTGTTTGGTACTTTTGTGATGGAAGGCGCGGCGATGTTGAGCGAAGGCATCCCCGCAGCGGCGATTGAAAACGCAGGTATTCAATGCGGCATGCCCGTCGGCCCGCTGGCGGTGATTGATGAGACCTCGCTGTCTTTAAGCGTTCACGTGATGGATCAAACCCGCGCTGACTTTGTGGCCGAGGGCAAGCCGTATGTCGCCACACCGGGCCAATTGTTGATTGAGAAGATGGTCAAAGAACACAAACGCCCGGGCCGCGCGGGCGGTGGTGGTTTTTATGATTACCCGGTTGAAAAAGGTGGCAAGAAAACGCTGTGGCCAGAGCTTAATCGCCTGTTTGAAAAACCGGGCATGGCCTGGAACATTGCTGATATGAAAGACCGTCTGCTTTACCGCCAGGCGGTGGAGACGGCGCGTTGCTTGAGTGAAAACGTGCTGACCACGGTGCATGACGCAAATGTTGGTAGCATCTTCGGCATTGGCTTTCCGGCGTGGACGGGCGGTGCCATGCAATTTATTTACGGCATGGGGATTGAAGCCTTCACAAAGCGCGCTGACGAGCTGGCGGCTCAATTTGGCGAGGGCTTCGCGCTCGATAAAAAGGCCCGTGACGCGATCACGCGCCACAGGCCTGTTTACTAACTCAGGTTCTAAAACTTTTTAGAAATCCAAGCCCGCTGCGCGCATCAATTTGACGGTGAATGCCGCTGCATCCTGCGCGGCAAACGGCGTGGGGTGCACGCCGTCAGAAAACGCGAATTTGCTGGTGTCGACGCCCTTGATCAAGGTATTGGCATTGCAAATGATCGAGCTGCCCACCACGTCGCCGGGCGCGCTGAAAGCATCGGGTCCGCAGGTTGCACCGGTGATGTTGGAATAGCCCGCCGCGGTCGGGTTGGCTGCGATGCCCTGTCCACGCGTGTAGTCGTCAAAATAGATCACTCCTTCAACGCCTGCCAGGCCCTGCTTCAAACTGTTGTTGAAGGTGGTAGTCATTGCTGTGGACAGTTGCTTGGTGCTGGCGCCAAAGGTTGAACCAAAGGGCGTGCCGTTGAGGTCGCCCAGGTTACGCACAACCACATACTTCGCGCCTTTGGCGACGATCAGGGTTTTGACGTACACGGCAAGCTCTGCCCCCGCTTGCCCCATCGCCGTGACCGCTGCGCCAGAGGCCGCGTTCACAGCCGCCTCGCCGCCCGCAGCGACCGCACCGATCGTGGCAGCGGGCCAGCCCGCGATGGTGCCAGCGCCCTGCGCTGCCGCACCACCAGTGGCAGCAGCACCCACCGCACCCAACTGCATGAAGAAGTCGTTACCTCCGCCATTCACCGTCACCACATCGGTGGCTCCAAACGTGCCGACCTTGGTCACGTGGCGGTTAATCTGGTTTTGGATGGAATCTGCAATCAACCCCAGGTTGACTTGATTGAAAGGCGCTTTTTGCAAGGCGACGCCGTTCGGGCCGGAGCCAACCGCCGTTACCCGGCTGCTGCCCTGGGCGTAGTTGTTGCAGGCTGCAATGTTGACGACTGCCGCGCCAGTAGCCCCGTTATTGGGCAACAGTCCGGTTTGCGCAGCGCACTGTGTACCCGCACCCAGACTGGCCGCGAGTGCCTCCGTCCAAATGTTGTTGGCAACTCCATTGACGGTGAACTTGCCACCCCCCAGCGCGGCGATGGTGCCCACCTTGTAGGCACCGGCATCGCTTACGCTGTCGCCAAATGTCACGACCTTGGCAAATTGAATCCGATTGTCGGATGAGCCGCCGCACGCGCTGAGCAGGGCCGCAAACGCAACGCCAGTCAGGGCGAGTTTGATATTTTTCATTGTGATCTCCAAAAGTAATGCCGACGACAGATGGGGCCTGAAACCCAAGCCCTTCGCATCTGGCGGGATGGCTATCGTAAGCGGGCGGTTCACGCCAGCACCTCGGGTTAACACCAAGGTCTGAAACTTTGGTGACAAACCGTCACGCGTCCAGCAGGCAAATCACCTGCGCGATCAACTGTGGTTTCTGAACTTTGCCCAACACGGTTTTGGGCAGACTGTCGCAAAACACCACGTGCCGCGGTTGCTTGTAGCGGGCCAGCCGCCCGTCAAACAGCGCCATCACGTCCGATGCGTCCCACAATGAGTCCGGTTTCTTGACAATCACAGCGACCGCCACTTCGCCCCATTGGTTATCGGGCAGGCCGACGACGGCAGCCTCGGCAACCCAGAAGCATTCGGTCAGAATATTTTCAATCTCGGCGGGGTAAATGTTCTCGCCGCCCGAGATGATCATGTCTTTGCTGCGACCCACCACACGGTAGAACCCGTCGGCATCGCAATATGCCAAGTCGCCCGTGTGAAACCAGCCATCCTGGAAAGCCGGGTTCTCGGGGTCACGCCAATATTCGCGCATCAGGTTGGGCGCGCGAAGGCAAATTTCGCCGATCCCCGACGGTTTAACCTGCGCGCCCAATTCATCCAACAACCGCACCTCCACACTCGGTGCGGCGCGGCCTGCACTGCCCACGTGGGCCATGGCATCTGCGCGTGCAAGGCAGATCGACACCGGGCCGGTCTCGGTGGCACCGTAGACTTGGCAAACAGGAATTCCCCGTTGATGGAATGCGTCGATCAACGCCACAGGAATGGAACTGGAGCCCGCGCTGATCTGGCGAAGTGACGAGAGATCAGCCTGCGCAAAATCGGCGTGCTCAATCACCCCGCGCAACGTGGCAGGCACCATCAGCGAGGTGGTGGGACGCAGGCTTTGCACATCCGCCAGCCAGGCGCCCGCGTCAAAGCGCGCATGCAACGTGACTTGCGCGCCTGCGTACAGTGCAGGCAGCGTTTGAATGCACAGGCCGCCGACATGGAACAGTGGCAGCGCGGTCAGCACATGATCATTGCGCGTGAATTGATGAGCCTCAACCGACGTTGCACAATTGGCCAACAGACCCGCCTGCGTGTGCAGCGCGCCTTTGGGCTGCCCGGTGGTGCCCGAGGTGTAGACCAGCAGCACGGGCGCGTTGGCGTTTCCTTAAACGAAGGACGCGGAATCAACGTCGTGGGTCGAGACAAAACTGTCCAGCGGCAGCACGGGCATACGTGCATCCCCAGCCAGCTCATTTGCCAGCGCTCGGTGGGTGATATCTGCGACGATCAAACTGGCACCCGCGTGGCTCAGCACTGCGGCCAGTTCAGCCGGTGCCAGCCGATAGTTCAAGGGCAGCAAAATCGCCCCGAGCCGCGCCAGCGCGAACAGCAGAACGATCACGCCTGGATGGTTCAGGCTGAGGCACGCCACCCGGTCGCCCGGCAGCACGCCTGCTTGCTTCAACGTGTGGGTGGCTGATTCAACACAGCGCCATAACTGGCAGTAGCTGAAGTCCTGGCCTTCGAAGTGCAAGGCAACGTCGCCACCACGCTGCTTTTCATGGCGCTTGATGAGGTCTACCAGCCCATCACTCACGGCGAACCCAAGATTGCAGAATTAACGCGCGTGCGTCACGCCACCGTCCACCACCAACGTGGAGCCGACCACGTAGTCCCCTGCCCGGCTGGCCAGGTAAATCGCGGCACCAGCCATGTCTTCATCGGTACCGATGCGGCCTGAAGGAATGTGTTTGGAGACCTCCGCAGCGTGGTCGCGAGCCACCTTGTTCATGTCGGACGCAAACGCCCCAGGTGCGATGGCGCTGACGACGATGTTGTCTTTGACCAAGCGCAGCGCCATGCGGCGAGTGAGTTGAATTAACCCCGCCTTGCTGGCGGCGTAGGAATACGTCTCTTGCGGGTTGACGGAGATGCCATCAATCGACGCGATGTTGATGACCTTGGCGCAATGCGTCAAACCCGCCTTGCGAAGTTGCGGCATCAGCGCTTGGGTCAGGAAAAACGGGGCTTTGAGGTTGGTGTCGACGACTTTGTCCCAGCCACTTTCGGGAAATTCGTCAAATTCCGCGCCCCACGCGGCCCCGGCGTTGTTGACCAGAATGTCCAGCGTGTCTTCCCGCGCGGCAAACTCGGCGGCCAGCGCCTTGGCACCCTCAACCGTGGCGACATCACCTGGCAGCGACACGCAGAACCCTTGTTTGGACAACTCAATGGCCGTTTGATCACACACCATCGCCTTGCGCGATGAGATGTAGACCCGCGCGCCTTGCGCCAAGAATCCGGCGGCAATCATGCGGCCAATGCCGCGCGAGCCGCCGGTGATGAGGGCGGTGCGGCCCTTAAGCGAGAAGAGGTGGGAAAACAGATCGTTCAAAATACGGCTCCTTGGATGGGTTGGGTGTGTTGGGGTGAAACTATTTCACGTTTAATCGTTCTGAAGCTTACTGCGAAAGCCATCCATAACAAGTCACACAAGCGCAGATACTTGCGTGACACAAAAGGAGTCAGCATGAAAGCACACAGTGCATTGGCCGGGTTTTCCCGCCCTTTCTTGACGGCAAGCGCCGTCGCAATCAGCGCCTTGACATTGGTTTCCTGCGCCACCGTGCAAACGGACGAAGCCGCAGCAACCCTGAGCCGCGCAGACCGTGCCATGGGCGGTGCCGGCGTGAAATTGATTCGCTATGCGGGCAGCGGCACTGGCGCGACGTTTGGCCAGGCCTTCCAGCCCAATATGACGTGGCCGAAAATTGTTTACTCAAGCTTTTCTCGCACGCTCGATTTTGACAACGGCGCATTTCGCGAAGATGCCGCCCGCAGCCGCGCAGAACCAACAGGCGGCGGTGCGGTGCCGCTCATCGGAACGGGCGAGCAGCGCACCACAGGGATGATGCGCGAAAACATGGCCTGGAACCTGGCTGGGCCTGCACCGGTGGCGGCGCCCCTGACCGTCAACACCCGTGTGCACGACTTGTGGACATCGCCGCACGGCGTAATCAAGGCGGCACTTAAGAACAAACCCACCGTGCAGGCGCTGAATGAAGGCGGACGTGCGTTGACAGCCATCTCGTTCGAGCAGCAAGGCTCTTTCAAGGCGACCGCCGTGATCAATGCCGAAGGCCTGGTCGAGCGGGTCGAATCCATGCTGCCCAACCCAGTACTGGGCGACACGGTTGTCACCACGCAGTACAGCGATTACAAAGATTTCAACGGCGTGAAGTTCCCCATGCGGATTCGCCAAAGCATGGCCCGATCAGAGGTGCTGGACTTGACGGTGAACGAGGTCGAGGTGAACGCAGCCGCCAACTTTGAAGTGCCTGCCTTGGTTAAAACCGCCACCGAGCGCGTGACAGCCGACAAAGTCGCCGAGGGCGTGTGGTTCATGGGTGGCGGCTCGCACAACAGCGTGGCAATCGAGATGGCAGACCACATGATGCTCGTCGAGGCACCGCTGTACGACGGTCGCACACTGCCGATGTTGGCCGAGGTCAAAAAGGTGAGCCCGGCAAAGCCGATCCGCTTCGTCGTCAACTCGCACCACCACTTTGACCATGCTGGCGGCCTGCGTTCTGCGGCATCAGAAGGTATTGAGCTGGTGACAAGCGCACAAGCCAAACCCTACTTTGATCGGGTGATGACCAACCCGAACAGCATCAGCCCGGACGCACTGCAAAAGTCTGGTAAGAAGGTGATGGTTTCAGGCGTTGACGGTAAACGCGTTTTCACCGACACGAAGCGTGTGGTTGAGGTTTATTACATCGACAGCAGCGTCCACGCGCAAGGCTTCATGATGGTTTACCTGCCCGCTGAAAAGCTGCTGATCGAAGCCGATGCCTTCACACCCGGTGCGCCCAACTCGCCGCCTCCAGCCCGCGTCAACGACAATCACGTCAACCTGGTGCAAAACATTGAGCGGCTGAAGCTCAACGTCGAACGCATCGTTCCGTTGCATGGCCGCGTCGTGCCGATCGGCGTACTTTACGCCGCCATTGGACGAACAAAGCCGTAACTACCCCACGTGAAGAAGCCCTGATTTGATCGAACGAAATCCTGATACTTTCTGGCCATCCAGCGGCTTCTGCGAACTTCAACGCAACGAACGCGGGTGGTTAATACCGACTGACCGCTACCTGCGCCTTTATTTGCAACGGCCCGAGCTGGCGCTGGTAGATGAATCTTGCGCCGATGAAATCGCCTTGCATGACCGGTTGAAAGACAAGCCTCGCTCGCAGGTCACGGATGCCGCATTGACCGCGCTGCAAGATACCGACGTTGCCGCCAACTACCGCCACTTTCTCGCGTTTCGCGATGCTCTGCTGGCGGCAGGCACGCTGGAGGCTTGGTATCTCGCGACCATCCGCTCAGGTCAAATCAACTTGCCGCCGCTCTTCATCGACCTGGTGGTGCAGGCGATTTTGCGCAGCCTGCTTGATGACGAAAGAGATGCTCAAGTCGCCCGCGCGGGAGAG
>JANNFW010000024.1:0-5020 GCA_031380235.1 Rhodoferax sp.
GTAGCGAACCACCCACTTCTCGTCATCAAAATAGAAATCCTTCACATGGCCAATGGGGCCGTCTGTGGCCTGGATGGCGTAGCCTTGAAGCTCGGCGGTGTTGCGTAACATGGTGGGTTCTCCAGTAGGACTCAATGAATATGCGATCAATCTTCAGGATCAATCATCCGGTCATGCTCCGGGTCGTCTGGAATCATGGCTGGCACCAGGCCTTCATCAGGCTCAATGGGCATTGGCGCACCTTCGGACTCGTCGGGCTCGCGCACCGGAATGCGATGGGCGGTGTGATGGGGTTGGGGCCGGTTCAAACGCGTCATGGAAGCCTCCTGCAATTTGCCCCATCATCTGACGCTGCAAGCTGGGAGGCAGTCAGACAAGAGGCCGATGCGCTGTCAGACGAAGCTGACGATTGCCAAAGCTTGCCTAGGCCATCGCACCAAGCCGTTCAAGCGTTGCCACGTTTCGCACGCAAACATCCCGAAACACTTTGCTGATGCGCTGATCAACCGCCGCGCTTTGCCAAAAGCTGCGCGCTGCCGGGTAGGCCAGCAGCCACGCATCGCGGTCTTTGGGTGTGGGCAAGCTGGGGCCAAACGCGCTGTGGGGCAGCTCACCGCCCGCCAGCGGCGCGTACATCATCGGCAGCATGTCGTAGACCGGCGCGACCTGCAAAGTCGCTCCGGGCACGAAGCTCACGTTGCCCTTATGCATGTCTGCATTGCCAATCAACTTGCCAAACGCCCAGATCGAACGCAGCAGCGCAGGCATCTGCGGATCGACCCAGCCTTGCGCCAGCAGAAGCTCACCCGCGTGGCCCCAATCGGTGCTGGTTTTGCTGAGGATGGCAGCTTCGATAGTGTCCAGGCTGCACAGCGCGCTTCTGCCAAAAAGGCCGTGGCGATCAAACCGCTCCACCTCCAAGAACGTGCGGCCTTGGGCTTGGATGATGCGGCTGGTCGCGCTTTGCACGCCGGGGATCGTGCGAATGGCTTGCAGCGCCAAGTGCTCGCAGACCAGCAGATCTGACCAGCGCTGAACGGTGGCAGACGCGTCCGCGGCAGAGAACTTCACGATGACGTGCGGGGTTGACGCGCCGCGCAAGTCACGCAATGCCGTGAACTTCGGAAACTCACCGCCTGCGCTGGAGCCTGCAACTCCGCGTTCTGTCACAGTAGCTGCCAACGTGACGTAGCTGCGCGCCAGCGTCTGGGGTGTCAACAACTTGACAGGCTGAGCTTTGGCATCCAACCACATTTGCAAAGCGGTGTCGCCAATGATTAAGTTGCCACTGGCATCAGAGCCTCGTTGCAGCAGAATGTGCAGGACATCGTTGTCATCCCACTCCTTGGGGTTGCTGGCGACACCCAGTGCCTTGGCCTCGCTTTGGGCAAACAAGCGGCCCAAAAAACCCTGCGGGCGCATGTCCTGCAGCGGGTAAGGCAAGCCGTTTGGCCAGACCCCCAAAGCGAATTCACCGTCAACGGGCCAACCCATGGCCGCGACGTCCAGCCAGGTACCTTGCGGCTCCAGCACCTTGATCGAACCCGTTTGCGCCACGCCTCCCGCAGCATCCACCGCGTAAACCGGAATATCGCCTTTGAAGCCTTTGAGACCGCGGCGCAAGTAGTAGCGGGTTTGGCCCGCCTTGCCGATCCGAACGCCATCCAAGTCCAGCTCTTTGAGCATGCGATGCAGGGTGGGTAGGCTGACGTTGGCCGCCAGCGCCAAGTCAGCGGCCTTGGCACCGGGCTTGCGGCGCAGCAGTTGGGTGAGTTGATCGCGTGCTACTTCGTTTCTAGGGCGCATAGTTCTGATTATAGTTATGATCAGACTATTGTCGCCAAAAACCCGCTTTATCTACTAGAAATTACCTGATCTAGAAATTCTGAATTTATTATGATTATATTTTTGGTCATATTTTTTGACCAAAAGTGCTCAACATTGAATTGAATTGCGGCAGAACTTCTCCAGCTCCCGCACTACCGCTCTGCCGGCCACCGCGTTCTTGGCTTTGGGGCCAACGTCCAGACTCAGCTTGACCTCGTACTTGCGGAAAAACTCATCAAACAGTTCGCCGCCCAGCGTGGCGTAAGCGGTCAGCGTATCTAACTTGGCGTCGTGCTCCAGCAGCACGGCGCACAGCGGCTGCTCAGCGGGGCCACCTTGCACTTGCGCACCTTTGGCGGGGTCGTATTCGCTGTGGTCGGCGCAGCAGTGAATCATGTTGTCCTGCTGACCCTTTTGCGATTTGGTTTTGCGAAAACTGATGAAGCTGACCTGCGGCGTGGGGTACACCAACTTGTGTGCGCAGATGGCGCTGAAGGCCACCACGCTTTGCTGGGGGCCAACGCCGCCGGGCCAGGCGTAATCGGCTTTTGACTTGGTGACCAGGCGCTGCGGCAAGGCGGGCTGGTTCAGGTTGAGCAGAAAAACCGGCGTCGCTTCAAAGGGGTAATGAAACACGTAATTGGTCTGCGCTTTGAGGCTAGTTGCTTTGAGCGGCTGGCCCTGCTCGTCAGTGAGCACCACGCGTGCGTAGGGGCGTGGGCGGGAGTCTGCTGCCAAGGCGGGCTGCGCAAGGCCTGCCGCAAAGCCACCGGTCAAGCACGCGGCACCGGTGGCACAGGTTTCTACAAAGCTGCGGCGATCCATTGAGTTCTCCCGAGACTGATGGTTGATTGGCCTGTATTTAATCGGGCGGAATTCTTGAAGTCAAGTCCGATGCTGTCGTTGACGCCGTCGTTCGCCGCCCGGCCTCTCGCCGAGCAATCCACACGGTCGCCGCGCAAATTACCACACCGCCGATCAGCGTGGTCTGGCTGGGCACATCCGAAAAAATCATCCAACCAAAGAGTGCCGACCAGACCAAATCCAGAAAGCGGATGGACTGTGTGGATGAAATATCGGCGATGCTGAATGAGCGCGTGAGGCAATAGTGGGCACCGCTGCCCAGCACGCCACTGACCATAAATCCCAGCCATTGCAGGGCTGTAGGATGCTGCCAGTGCGTCAACGCAAACGGCAGGCTGAACAACGTGACGACGACGCCCTGCCAGACCACGATGACCTGGGGACTGTCGGTGCGGGTGAGGCCTTTGGTCAGCAAAAACGAGGCTGCAAACACCGGGGCCGAGGCTAGCATCACCAGGTTGTAGTAACCGCCCGCGCCCGACAGCTTCGGGGCCACCACGATCATCACGCCGCAAAACCCGATGAGCGACGCAAGCCAGCGATCCCAATGCATCGGCTCCTTGAAAAACAAATAGGCACCCAGCATGATGAAGATCGGGCCGGTGAAGCCAATGGCAGTCATGTCGGCCAGCGGGATGTGCGGCAATGCCGAGTACCACAGCAACAGACCCAGCGTGTGCACGGCACCGCGTACAAATTGACCACCAATGTGCTGGGGCCGGTAGGCGGCAAAGCCCGCGCGCAGCACCAGCGGCATCATCACCAAGAGGCCACAGGCATAGCGCAGAAACTGCGACTGCAGTGGGTCGAGCTGCTGCGTCATGATGCGCTGGATCGTGTTCAGACACACGAAAAGCAGGCCCGCAGCCGTGGTCCACAGCAGGCCTTGAAGGGTGGGGTCCAACTGCCCTGCCCGCGCACGCGTACTTGCAACGCGCCTCGCCAGTCGCTTAGACATGTTTATGCATCAGGTATCGAAAGCAGTGGTCATGGGTGAATTCCGGCAGGCTTGCAAGAGGTCGTGTTGATGCAAGGGTAGCAGGCTGTAACGCCGTCTGTACGTAGTTACTATTATTTATATAGCATAAAATCAAATAAATACGAGAGCTAAGGGCAAATTCTATTCATAAAACGCTCGAAAACACTGTTTGAACACAATAATTAACTCGCGGGTTCATTTTTACTGCGACAGCAGTTCAGGGTATTTGCCGATGGAGGCAGGTGTGGTTTCTGGCTAGGATAGCGCTGTCTTACCTCCTGTCGTTCCACAGTGAGGTGATTTTCGGACAGCGCTATGCCGCGCAGCAACCTCAGCAGGTTTGCATGTGATTTATTTCTTTGCAGTTGATGGCGAACCCAACGCATGAAGTCAATGCCGCCGATTCTTGATAACACCCTGAGCGGGTTGTTTGAAGGCTCGCTGCGCTGGTGGCTCAGCCCTTTGAGTGGTGCAAGCCAGCATCAACTGCAGGCAGCCGTGATGTGGCACGCGCGCGCGATGGTGCTGGCCTGGGCTGTTCTGCTGCCACTGGGCGCAGTTGCCGCTCGCTATTTCAAAGTGACAGCGCAACAAGACTGGCCGCGCCAAATTGACAACCGCGCCTGGTGGCATGCGCACCGCAGTTTCCAGTATCTGGGTGTCGTGCTGATGCTCGCAGGCACGGCGCTTGTCTGGAACACGGGCACCCAGTCTGGCCCCGTCGCGCGTTGGCACGGCTACCTGGGCTGGGCTGTTGTGGCGCTTGGTGTGGCGCAAATTCTCTCGGCATGGCTGCGTGGCAGTAAAGGCGGGCCAACCGACACCCAACTGCGCGGCGACCATTACGACATGACACGCCATCGGTTGTGGTTTGAGGCGCTGCACAAAGGCAGCGGCTGGTTGTCTGTCGGGCTTGCGATTTTGACTATCCTTCTCGGGCTGATGGCCGCTGATGCGCCGCGCTGGATGCCGCTGGTGCTGGCGCTGTGGTGGGCGGGCCTGTTCGGTGTCAGCATTTATCTCGAGCGTACAGGCCGCTGCATTGATACCTACCAAGCCATCTGGGGGCCAGACCTGAAGCACCCTGGCAATCAGCGACCCATCAACGGCTGGCGCATGCGCAGGCCTCGGGTAAATCGACCCACAGATCGGGCAAGCCCATGAGCGGCCTGCAATTGAAAAACATCGTCAAACGCTTTGGCGATGTCACCGTCGTCAAGCAGCTTGACTTGACGATTGAAGAAGGCGAGTTCGTCGTGCTGCTGGGTGAATCGGGCTGCGGCAAAAGCACCACGCTGCGCATGATTGCCGGGCTGGAAGAAGTCACCGAAGGCCGTATCTTCATCGGTG
>JANNFW010000027.1:0-5153 GCA_031380235.1 Rhodoferax sp.
GCTGACACTTGGTGGCATGCCAAAACCGCGCTGGATGCCCTCCCCATTGAATGGGACAACGGCAAGGCGGCAGATGGCTCGGACAACGCGAAAGCCTCCAGTGTCGAGTTCGCCAAAGTGCTGCGCACCGCGCTGGATGCACCTGATGGCGTGGCGGGCAACCAGAATGGTGATGTCAAAGCCGCCATGGGCAGCGCCGCGAAAAAGCTCGAGGCCATCTACAGCTACCCGCACCAAAACCACGCCTGCATGGAGACCATGAATGCCACCGTGCGCTACACACCCGAGCGCTGCGAGGTGTGGCTGCCCACCCAAAATGGCGAGGCCGCGCTGGCCGCCACGGCAGAAGCATCCGGCCTGCCGCAAGCGCAATGCGAAGTCTACAAACTGCATCTGGGCGGCGGTTTTGGGCGACGTGGCATGACCGATTATGTGCGCCAAGCGGTCGCCATCGCCAAGGAGATGCCGGGCACGCCCATCAAGATGATCTGGTCGCGTGAAGAAGACATGCTGCATGGTCGCTTCCACCCCACCTCGCAGTGCAAGATGACGGCGGGGCTGGATGCGCAGGGCAATATCACCGCCTTGCACATGCGCATCGCGGGCCAATCCATCCTCTCGCAAGTGGCACCTCAGAACATTGTGGGTGGCAAGGATCCGGTCGTCTTCCAGGGCCTGAACCCGCCCAGCCCGGAAGCGCAGTTAACGTACAGCTTCCCCAATCTGCTGATCGACCACGCCATGCGCAACCCCAACGTGCCCGTGGGTTTCTGGCGCGGTGTGAACCTGAACCAAAACGCGATTTACATGGAGAGCTTCATCGACGAAATCGCGTTTGAAACCAAGCAGGATGCGCTCGCGCTTCGCCGCAAGCTGCTGGCCAATTCGCCCAAAGCGCTGGCCGTGCTGAACGCCGCGGCCGACAAAGGTGGGTGGGGTAAACCTGCTGCACCGGGCGTGTTTCGCGGTTTGGCGCAAACGCACGGCTTTGGCAGCTACGTGGCGGCTTGTGCGGAGGTGTCGGTAAGTAGCGACGGTATCGTCAAGGTGCACCGCATCGTCGCCGCCACCGATTGCGGCCACGCTGTCAACCCGCAGCAGATTGAAGCGCAGGTTGAAGGCTCGTTTGCCTACGGCCTCTCAGCCTTGCTGTACGGTGAATGCACGGTCAAAGACGGCAAGATGGAGCAGGACAACTTTGGCAGCTACAACGTTGTGCGCATGAACGAAATGCCAGCGGTAGAGACGCTTGTGCTGCCCTCTGGCGGTTTTTGGGGCGGTGTGGGCGAACCCACAATTGCAGTCGCAGCCCCGGCGGTTTTGAACGCCATTTTTGCCGCGACGGGCAAGCGCATCTGCGATTTGCCGCTGAAGAATCACAACCTGAAAAAAGCGTGAAATCGCGGTGATTCGACTGCCGCCGCTGAGCCGCGCGGCATGAATCGCTAACACAGCCGCAACCCCAGCCGTCGTGAAAAAATCACGGAAAGACTAGAGAGACCTCACTTCTATTTCCGTTGCAATCATCAGGGCAAACCCTTACAGTTCTGGGTGTGCTTGGGCCGCAAAAAAAAAGCTTGCCCGGCTTTGAACCACCAACGGGATTCGTTGGCGGTCTCACTCAATCAACGCTTTGGATGACACTTCCATCGCGCTACAACTGGAGATAGTTTGATGAACCGTCGTGGATTCTTGTCTTTCGTTCCCAAAACTGCCGCCATCGCGGGCTTTCCGACCCTGCTGCTCAACGCGCACGCGGCCGAAGGTGTGACGGCTAAAGCCATCACGATTGGTTGCTCTGGCGCTTTGACGGGCCCACTGGGCGGCTTCGGCAAATCGACCCGCATTGGCATTGATGCCGCGATGTTTGAAATCAACGCCAAAGGCGGAATCAACGGTAGAACGCTGGCGCTGGACATGGTGGATGATGCGTACAACCCGGCACGCACCGCAGAGAACGTCAAAAAAATGATCTCGGGCGGCAGCGTGTTTGCGTTGAGCTCCTGCATCGGCACCCCGAACAACGCGGCTATTTTTCCGATGGTCGAAGAAAGTCAGATCCCTTATGTGAGCCCAACCACGGGTGCTTCGTCGTTGCGCAAAGCGGGCTTGAACAACGTGTTTCACGTGCGCGCCAGCTATACGGACGAAACACAGCGCCTGGTTCAAAACATTGTGAGCATGGGCTTGAAGGGCATCGCCATTGCGTATCTGGACAACGCTTTCGGCAAAGAGGTGCTGGCCGATGCGCAAAAGGCCCTGACTGCTGCCGGCGTAAAAGCCGTGATTGAAGCACCCGTTGCCACCGACGGAAAGAACCTGCCTGAAGCTGTCGCCAACATCATGGCAGCCAAGCCAGGTGCCATTTTCCTGGCGACTGCGGGCGCGGCCTCAGTCACCTTGCTCACCGCCATCAAAAAAGTGTCGCCAACCCTGCCGGTTGTCAGCTTGTCCGTCGCCTTCAGTGCAGAGAACTTGAAGCAAATCGGTGAACTGTCGTCCGGCATTGCAATTACGACCGTGATACCGGACACCACACGAACCCGCATGGCCGTGCAGCGCGAGTACCAAGCCGCCATGCGAGCCATGGGGAACACCGACTTTGCATCCGGAAGTATTGAGAGCTACATCGCCTTCCAAATCATCGCCGAAGGCTTGGAGCGCGCCGGCAAGGACTTGACGCGTGCCAAGTTCCGCACCGCAGTGGCGGGTTTGCGCAACTTTGACATCGGTGGTTTCAACATCAACTACAGCGCGTCCCCTTACGTCGGCTCCAAGTACATCGATTTGGCGGTTCTTTCTGCGGGCGGTCGCATCGTCGGCTGATCAGCAGGCGCTTGCGCTAAGACACCTCGGGCTGCTGCTCCTGCGGCCTGATTTGCCGATGTCCGTTTTTGGCCAGAATCTCGACATAAAACGCGTCGCTACCCTCTTTGGCGACGCCATCCATCAGCGCCGTGAGCGTGGCGAAATGCACGCTCGCCGCCGCCGCTTCACTGGTGCCAAAGCGGCAGTCAAAATCCCAAAAATCAACACCCGCCGGTAGCGGCACCCGCCGCTGGCGTTTCACGTATTTTCTGATTTCGTGCTTGATGGCTTCCAACACCCGGTCTGGGTGTTTGCCTTCGGGCTTGAGTTGAAATGTCTTTTTCATGGCGCGATTATGCAGCGTGGGTTTTGAACTCTCGCGCCTGCGCTGCAAGCGCAAAGTGCAAAGCCGTGCCGATTGACTTCAAGGGGATGGTGAACGCGAAGTGAGCGCTAGAAAGCCGACTCACTGATCAGGACGGCCCGTGTCCTGCGACCCCTGCGCGCGCGCCGACAGGTAGGCATACAGATCGAGGATGTGTGCCGTCACCACAGGTTCGCCCTGCCAGGCGGGCATGGTGATCTGCCCCTGTTCGCGGTTCAAGACGGACTCCACCATGCCAGATTGAGGGGCGGTATTGGCTCTTGCAACGGCTTGCGGCAGCCCCCAGTCGTAGCTTTTGTCATACCGGGTGAGAACCACACTCACAAATTCACGCGAACCCATTTCGCGAACCAACGGCAGGAGGTTGGGTATCCCCGCCCCGCCCGTGGCCTGCGCTCCATGGCATTGCGCACACCGTTCCTGAAAAACGCGCCACCCGATGGACACCGAGCCCGGTGGATTCGCAAGCCGGGCGACCTCCTGCGCGGGTTGCGTATTTTGAACCTCCACAGCGCATCCCGCCAGCAGCATGGCTGCGGACAGCGCCACGATCAAGACTTTCACCACAATGACCACCTTTCATCTCGTTGCCGCCACAGAACTGACGGGCTGAGCACCATTGTGGTGGGCGCTATTCCCTTAGACCTTGATGTAGATCATGAATCGCCGCTGCGATCTGTCGGTAGCCGCTCCGAGTTGACGTTCAAAGCACTTCTTGAACGTCGTAGATCGGCCCAGTCGCCTCGCGCCGACCCGTGGCCACAAACACGGCGCGGTTCAACCAGCCGTATTTGACGGACGACGTTTCAAACACCGGCACCGCGCGAAAGTAGTACGAAGCCGGGTCAACCGCCTCGCCCTTGTTGAGCCGATCCATCACCTCTTTCGGCCCGTGGCGCATGCCTTTGTAGCTCATATAAATCAGGTCGCCATCGTCAGTCTTCAACGTGAGACGAACATCCAGGCACAGCACGCCATCATTGCGCAGCAGCAACCAGTCCCCGCCGGGTGATGCCATCACCGAGCCACGCAGCCGCTCCCCCACAAAGGTGCCCGCCGTCACCGTCGCGATCTTGCGAACGCCATAAGGCGTGGCACCCAAGTCTTCGATCTTCGGAACGGTGAGCGTCAGCTCAAATACAGGGCGGGTTTGGATCATGAGAACTCCGGGTGAACAGTTGATAAAACCACGGCCAGGCGCCGGGTAGAAGGCCACGCTGTTGGGCGATTGATCCTGATTATGAGTGCAGCCTGAGCATCGACTTCAAACTCAAAACGCTATAGAATTAATAGCTTGTTACGCATGTTATTCGAGAGCTGGAGGCACAAATCATCGATATTTTGTTGGATTTGTCGATTTTTCCATTGAATATTAACTTCCAGGTTCATATTTACGAAAGACGTGCGGTAAACCACCTTCCTCGGTCACTGGGTGGTTATGCGCTGAGCAGCGACAGAACGAGACCAGGGGGCAAATAGGCGGTGAAGTCGCGATCCAGCGTCAACATCCGCAAACCACCCGTGATGGCAAACGCTGCAACGTAAGCATCCATCCAGACCTTGGATGGAACTGATTCCCGCCAGGCAAAGTGGCTCCTGACTTCAAATGTTTAAGGTAGACTGATTTTTGCACCATAGAGGAGATTCAGATGGGTCAATCAGATTTGCAGGCTCTTTTCGCCCTAAGCGTCGCTGAACGCATTGAACTTGCTGAAGAGCTATGGGACAGCGTGGCCGAAGATGCCCAAAGCCAACCGCTAAAACCTCACGAACTGGCCGAAGTTCGGCAGCGTCTGGACGAACATCAAAACAGCCCCAACGACGTTGTGTCGTGGGCGAACGTCAAGCAAAAGCTCGGCCTGCCTGAATGATGGGTCAAACTCTGGCTGTCGTTTTTCGAACTGCCGCCGAAACACAAATAGTTCAGGCCCAAGCTTGGTACGAATCACAACGGGTGGGG
>JANNFW010000055.1:0-1683 GCA_031380235.1 Rhodoferax sp.
AACCCCAGTTGCGCCAGCGTTACAGCGGCTACCTGGCCAGTTTGCTCGCCAGCGCCTTTCAAACCAAGCAGATCGCCAACACCTACAACACGGTGGCCACTGGTTTGCAGCAAGTCATGACCCTGGCCATTTTGATCACCGGCGCCTGGATGGTGATGAACCCCACGCCAGACTCTGTCTTCACTGTCGGCATGCTGGTCGCCTTTCAAATGTTTGCGGGCAAGCTGAGCGAGCCCGTGCTGCGCATCGTCGGTCTGTGGACGCAATTCCAGCAAGCCTCTCTAAGCGTGCAGCGCCTGGGCGATGTGATGAACTCGCCGGCCGAGCCCTACAGCCTCACGCCCCAGCGTCGCAACGATGGCAAGGGCCTGGTGACCATCCAAGGCCTGGCCTTCAAGTACGGGCCAGACCGCCCCTATCTGTATGAGAACCTCAACCTCACCCTGCAACCCGGCCAGGCTATTGCCATCATGGGCAAGAGCGGCAGTGGCAAAAGCACCCTGGCCAAGCTGTTGCTGGGCTTCTACACCCCCAGCAGTGGCAGCATCCAGTTGGACGGCATCGACGTGCGCAACTTAAGCGCCAACGAGCTGCGCAGCTACTTTGGCGTGGTGCCGCAAGAAACCATTCTGTTCAGCGGCAGCCTGCTGGACAACCTGCGCATGGGCAACCCGTCTGCCACCTTCGAGCAAATCACCCAGGCCGCCCAATTGGCCGGTATCCACACCACGATTGAGCAGTTGCCGCAAGGTTATGAGACCGAAATTGGTGAGCGCGGCGCGGGCCTCTCAGGCGGGCAAAAGCAGCGCATTGCCATTGCCCGTGCCTTGCTCAAGCGCCCCAAGATTTTGATCTTCGACGAAGCCACCAGCGCGCTGGACGAGCACACCGCCGAAGGCTTTGCCCAAACCATCAACCAGCTCAAAGGGCGCGTCAGCATGCTGTTCATCACGCATGCGCTGCCTAAGGGGTTGCAGGTGGATGGGGTTTGGCGCATTGGCGCGGGGCAGGTATGACAAACCTCGCCGCCAATTCACAGCGGGCAACTCGCATGCCTGCGTACATGCACCCCTCAGGCCGACTGCAATTCTTCGCGCAAAATGCGACGCAGCACCGCGCTGGTCAAAGGCGGCGCAACTTTCACGGGCTTTTGGACAGATTGCGCGCGCAAGGCCTCGTTCATCAGAGTTTGGTAGCCCATCCCCTGCGCCTGCGCCTTGGCTCGAAAAGCAGCAATCACCGCATCATCCAAATACAGGGTAATGCGCGTCTTGCCAGCCGCCGTGCGCACGGCACCGCGTTTGGCGGTAGAGAAATCGTATTCAGCTTTCATAAAGAGTTCGCTCCTTTTTGGTGGCCAGTCTGGCAGAAATCAATCGCACGTCGTCACCCTCTTCACCTCGCAACGTATAGCAAACCGTCAAAACCCGCCCCAACGCATCGCAGCCCACAGTCAACCAGCGCTGCTCCGCCTTCGCATCCGGGTCTTCACGGGTCAGCGCCAGCGGGTCGTCAAACACGGGTTCAGCGTCCTCAAAATGAACCCGGTGTTTGCGCCAATTGGTTTGTGCCTTGTCAGGATCAAATTGAAAAGACATATGCATATTATGCACATCTCAGGAAATCCGCCAAGCTTTGAACTTCAATCCCTCTACCCCTCTACCCCTCTACCCCTCTACCCCT
>JANNFW010000106.1:0-2931 GCA_031380235.1 Rhodoferax sp.
GGTCGCCAAAGATTACGGTGTGGCCAATGCTTTTGACTACCCTGGCTTTGTCCCCGCCTACGTTCGCCCTCTGTTCTGTAAAGGCATCGGGCCGTTCCGTTGGGTTGCGCTCAGTGGCGACCCCGAGGACATCCGCAAGACCGATGCGAAGATGAAGGAACTCTTCCCAAATAACGCTGGCCTGCATCGGTGGCTCGATATGGCTGGTGAGCGCATCGCCTTCCAGGGCCTGCCCGCACGCATCTGCTGGATTGGACTGGGTGAGCGGCATCTGGCCGGGTTGGCATTCAACGAGATGGTAAAAAGCGGCGAGCTCAAAGCGCCCATCGTGATTGGTCGCGACCATCTTGACAGCGGCTCCGTCGCATCACCCAACCGTGAGACCGAGGCGATGATGGACGGCAGTGATGCCGTGAGCGACTGGCCGCTGTTGAATGCGCTGCTCAATACCGCCAGCGGTGCCACCTGGGTCAGCCTGCACCATGGCGGTGGGGTTGGCATGGGCTACTCGCAGCACGCGGGTGTCGTGATTGTGGCGGACGGTACGCCACAAGCAGCCGGGCGGCTGGAACGGGTTTTGTTCAACGACCCCGCCTCAGGCGTGATGCGCCACGCCGATGCGGGCTATGAAATTGCCCGGACAAGTGCGCGTGACAACCATCTCAACCTGCCCATGCAGCAAGCGTGATCAAGACAAGTGATGCTGATCCAGCCCGGCTTTCTTACGCTTGCGCAATTGCAAACCATTCATGCGGGTGGTGTGCACCTCGTTCTGCCTGAATCAAGCTGCGAGGCAGTTCGCGCCAGCCAGCGCGTTGTGCAAGCCGCTGCCGACGGCGATGCCCCGGTTTACGGCGTGAACACGGGCTTTGGCAAGCTGGCTAACCAGCGTATCAGCAAAGCCCAGTTGCAAACGCTACAACTGAACCTGATTCGCTCGCACAGCGTGGGCGTGGGTGTGCCACTGGCCCCTGAAATTGTGCGGTTGATGATGGCGCTCAAAGCTGCCAGCCTCGCCCGTGGCTACTCAGGCGTGCGTGAGGTGGTGATCGACACCCTGCTGGCCGTGCACAACGCCGGTTTGGTGCCGTACATCCCTTCGCAAGGTTCGGTCGGTGCATCGGGCGATCTGGCCCCGTTGGCACATATGACATTGGCGCTGATGGGCGAAGGTGAAATGCTGTTGGCAGGCGAGCGTGTGCCCGCCAGCGATGCCTTGAAGCAGGCCGACATCGCGCCCTTAGGCCTCGGTGCCAAAGAGGGCTTGGCCTTGATCAACGGCACCCAGACCTCGACTGCTTTGGCCTTGCACGCACTGTTGAGTTTTGAGCCCGTGCTGGAAGCCGCGCTGGTGATTGGCGCACTGACAGTCGATGCAGCGCGTGGCAGCGACAGCCCGTTTGACCCGCGTATTCACGCCTTGCGGGGTCAACCAGGACAGATCGACGTGGCACAGTATTACCGCGCTTTGCTTAGGGGCAGTGACATTCGCAACTCGCACCGCGATGGCGATGACCGGGTGCAAGACCCCTACAGCCTGCGCTGCCAGCCGCAGGTCGTGGGTGCCTGCCTTGACCAAATGCGCCACGCCGCGCTGGTGCTGCTGCGCGAGGCCAACGCCGTGACTGACAATCCACTGGTTTTTGCAGAAGATAACGCCATGATCTCGGGTGGCAACTTCCATGCAGAACCCGTGGCATTGGCTGCAGATGGTATGGCACTGGCCATTGCGGAAGTGGGTGCGATTGCTGAGAGACGCATCGCCATGCTGATCGACAGCAGCGTTTCGCGCCTGCCGCCTTTTCTCACGGCAGACGCCGGGTTGAACAGCGGCTTCATGATTGCCCACGTCACCGCAGCATCTTTGGCGTCCGAGAACAAGTCACTAGCCCATCCTGCGAGTGTCGACAGCCTGCCCACCAGCGCCAATCAGGAAGACCATGTGTCGATGGCCACGTTTGCCGCGCGGCGCTTGCAGCCAATGATCAGCAACACCGCCCACATTTTGGGCATCGAATTGCTGGCGGCCGCCCAGGGCATCGAGTTCCTGCGTCCCTTGCAAAGTTCGACCCGTCTTGAACAACTCCACGCCTTATTGCGTCAACACATCCCCGCAATGTCTGAAGACCGTTACCTCGCGCCCGATATTGCGCATGCCACGCAACTGGTGCAAGATGGCTCGCTGGCGCGCATCTTGCGTTCGTTGCCCGACTTGCCGACACTCTGGGATCCATCCTGAAGCCTAGCCTCAACCCATCATCAACCACTGAAAGAGAATGTTCATGAAAAAGACCCTGATCACCTTGGCCGCAGCAACGCTAATGGCGGGCTCGGCATTCGCGCAAGACACCAAACTGGTGATTGCCATTTCGGGTTGGACTGGATTTGCGCCACTGACGCTTGCTAAAGAGGCTGGCATCTACAAAAAAATGGGTCTGGATGTAACGATCAAAAAAGTACCGCAAAAAGATCGGCATCTTGTACTGGCATCAGGTGACGCGCAATGCGCCGCGACCACGGTCGAAACCTGGATTGGTTGGAATGCTGCTGGTGTTGCGACCACGCAGATTTTCCAGCTCGATAAAAGCTATGGCGCCGACGGTATGGTGGTCAAACCAGGCATCACAAAAATCAGCGACCTGAAGGGCAAGACGTTTGCCGCCGACGCGCCTGGTACCGCCACCTACTTCACGCTGGCCTGGATGCTGAAGAAAAACGGCCTGTCAGTCAAAGACGTGAAGGTGGTGAACCTGTCGCCCCAAGCTGCTGCCAACGCCATGATTGCAGGCACTGATGGTGTCGACGCCGCCATGACCTACGAGCCCTACTTGTCTGCCGTGCGCGCTAAACCAGAGGCCGGCAAGATCATCGCCACCACGCTCGACTACCCGATGATCATGGACACCTTCGGCTGCACGCCGAAGTTCCTGG
>JANNFW010000114.1:0-6138 GCA_031380235.1 Rhodoferax sp.
TCTTGAAGACCTCACGGTTGCCCTTTTCAAGCATCTGCGGGTTGGAGAGTGTCTCCCGATCAAACTCGGCCAGCGGATCGAAGGAGTCAGCCTCTTCGGCGGGAACCGATGTGACCAATCCAATGAGCGTGATTGACGAACTCGGATTTGCACCCATCGCAAAATGCAGTGACTCCAAGTGCTGCTCTACAAAGCACTCGCGCTTGAGGTTGCCAAAAATCTGCTCGTCGGCGAACTGAAGCGACGGGTACACGCGCAGGTTAATGATGCCCGCCAAGTGATTGTCGATCCAGCTTTTCACGCCATCCAGCACCCATTGTTCGGTGCCGTGGACGGTGGTTGCGGCGTTGATGGCATCGTCCAGGTCCGACTTCATCTGTGCAATGCGACTTTGGCTGGCGGCCCGAGAGTCGCGGTCGGAGTCTTCTTTAAGCTGCTCCGCTTCAGCGGCGATGGTCAGCTCAGTCTGGCGAAAGTCATCGGTGTTGCGGACACTGGCTTGCACGCTTTTATTGACGAACGCCACTGTTTCAGGCAGAGCTTCGATTGATTTTCGTATCCGCTGGTAGTCTTCAATCACGGCGCGGCCGGTTACTTTGACGCACGGGGTGGATATCAAGGAGCGCCGCAGCTTGGAGTCGCGCAACGAGCGGTTGGAATTGCCGTGGGTCAAGTCCAGAAGATAGCCTTGCGCCGCAAGCGCAGCTTCGAGCGCAAGAAGATGCAACGGATTCGCGTTGGCCAATGGTTCAGCAGCCTGTGCCCCGCTGCCACTGCCCGAAACTTGAGCGTGCAGCGAAATCAGCTTGGGCAGGTCAACGTAGAGGTAGTCAAGGAGGGGCATACACGATGCTACCCCAATCAACCCACGGCGAGTAGGGTCAAATCCCTGCGTGAAACAGTCAAATCCCTGCGGGCTTGGTCATCGTAGTCATGCGATCCACTGCCTTGAACTTGATGGTTTTGACATCAGCGCCTTGCAGCACCGTCAGTGAGATCTCCGAATCTGGCTCGCCGCGCGCCCAAAGCTTTTTGTAAAAAGCCTCCAGGCTGGCGACTTTCTCGCCGTCAACCGCCAGCACGAAGTCACCTGGCTCCAGCCCTGCGGCCTGCGCTGGGCTCTCTTTGTTGACGCGCACCACCTGCACCCGCCCTCCTTGTTCGGCGCTGGTCAGGCCAATCCAGGGCCTGCGGCTGACTTTGGTGCTGCCGGTCTGTGTCATCTCGCCCAGGATTGGCTTGAGCAGATCCACCGGAACAAACATGTTGCCGGGAAGTTTTCTGCTGCCGCCAGCTGCATCGGTCACAAACAGGCTGCCAATGCCAATCAACTCACCACGCTGGTTAAAGAGCGGTGCGCCGGAGTGGTTGTCAATCGGTGGGCTGGTGAACACGGCCGACTCAATGTGGTATTCCCAATAACCCGAAAACGGCCGCTTACTGACCATCTGCGTCATGGTGACATCGGCCTCGTCGCCATCGGCCTGCGAACCCGTGGCGGCCATCAGTGGCTCGCCGTTCGCAACATCCTTGAGGTTGCCCAAAGTCACCGGCGTCACACCGCGCATCGGCAGCAGCGGTTTGATCAAGCCAAAGCCTGTGGCCAAGTCGTAAGCCACCGCCTGTGCAGGCAGCGTTTTGTTGTCGCTGGTCACGATCTGAATCGTCTGCGCCTCCAGCATCAAGTAGCCGATGGTCAGCACCAAGCCGTCCGCGCCAATCACCACGCCCGAGCCACTGCGGTTGCGCCCCAGCGTCTCGGCTGAACGTGCGCCTGCCGCCACGCTGACCCGAACGCCCACCACGGCCGCGTTGGCACGGCTCAAGGCATCTATCGTGGCTTGCGCGTCGGCGCTCGTGGGCGGTGGGCTTGCAGACTGGGCCCACGCCGACTGAAAAATGGCTGAGACGCAAAGAACGGCAGTCGCCAGTAATTTTGAAACCCGGGCAGTGTTTGGACGCATCGTGAATTCCTAGCTGCGGCAATACCGCCACGGACAAAGGATGCGCCGAAATGAATCCTGACGCAAGCACTGGGGTATTGATATTTGCTACATTAAATATAGCTTTTTGTGCTTGATCTTCGAGAGCTAGAGGCAGATTTTGTTCATAATCTGGCAGTGGAAGTGATTTTTGAAGTAAAAATTAACTCAAGAGTTAATTCTTACCATAAAAAAGCCGCAACACTGTAAGATGTCGCGGCTTTTCAGATGAGTGGTGCCCGGGGCCGGACTCGAACCGGCACGCCTTGCGGCGGGGGATTTTGAGTCCCCTGAGTCTACCAATTTCACCACCCGGGCGTTGGATGCGAAGCCCTGAATTATGGCACAGTGTGGGGATGACAAAGACTGCTGACTATCCCACCATTGAAGATGCCATCGGCAATACGCCGCTGGCGGCCCTGCAGCGCATTGGTGCGGCTGAAAACGCACTGCGCGGCAACGTGATTTTGGGCAAGCTGGAGGGCAACAACCCCGCTGGCTCTGTCAAAGATCGCCCTGCGCTGTCGATGATTGCGCGTGCGCAGGAGCGCGGCGAGATCAAGCCGGGCGATACGCTGATTGAAGCGACCTCGGGCAACACCGGTATTGCGCTGGCGATGGCGGCCGCGATCAAGGGCTACCGGATGATTTTGATCATGCCGGAAGACCTTTCCATCGAGCGGGTGCAGACTATGAAAGCGTATGGTGCTGAGCTGATTTTGACCCCCAAAAGCGGTGGTATGGAGCACGCCCGCGACCTGGCGGACACGCTGGTCAAAGAGGGCAAAGGCCGCGTGTTGGATCAGTTTGCTAACTTAGACAACCTGCGCGCGCATTACGAGACCACCGGCCCCGAGCTGTGGCAACAGACGGGTGGGCGAATCACCCATTTTGTGAGCGCCATGGGCACGACTGGCACCATCACTGGCGTGTCCAAATTTTTGAAAGAGAAAAACGCTGCCGTACGAATCATCGGCGCGCAGCCGTCTGAGGGCTCGCGTATTCCGGGCATTCGCAAATGGGCAGCGGCCTACATGCCAAAAATTTATGATCCAACGCACGTCGATGAGATCGTCTCCGTGAGCCAGCAAGACGCTGAAATCATGGCGCGACGCATGGCACGCGAGGAAGGTATTTTTTGCGGCATCTCAGCGGCCGGTGCCTGCTGGGTGGCGCAGGAAATCGCCAAGACGGTGACCGAGGCCACCATCGTTTTCATCGTGTGCGACCGGGGCGACCGCTATTTATCCACGGGCGTCTTCCCCGCTTAGCTTCCCTGCTTAATCTACAAAAGCAACTTTTCAAAAACCATGGCTCACGAATTCAAGTTTTGCCCCAACTGTGCCACTCCACTGGAGCACATCGCCAGCCTGGAAGACGGCGGCGAAAAAGTACGCCTACGTTGCGTGGCTTGTGGCTACACGCACTGGAACAACCCCACGCCCGTGCTTGCCGCCGTGATCGAATACAACGGCCAGGTTTTGCTGGCCCGCAACGCGGCCTGGCCCGGCAAAATGTTTGCGCTGATCACGGGTTTTATGGAAGCCGGCGAAACACCACAAGGCGGTATTGAGCGCGAAATCGCCGAAGAAACATCACTGACAACGCACGAGCTGAACCTGATTGGCGTTTATGACTTTCAGCGCATGAACCAGATCATCATCGCTTACCACGCGGTTTGCAGCGGCGAGGTAAAGCTGTCACCCGAGTTGGTGGATTACAGGCTTTACGCGCCTGGCGACGTGATGTGCTGGCCAGCAGGTACAGGTTACGCATTGGCGGATTGGTTGAAATCCCGAGGCTACAAGCCCGAGTTTGTCGAATGGTCGCGCCGTGCGTAATGGGTTGGTAGTCCGCGCAGACTAGCGTTGCGGTTTGATGCGATAGATCGCGTTGTTGCGATCCGCGCTCATGTAGATGAAGCCGTCAGCACCTACCGCCACACCCGTGGGCACGTAGGGCGGGGGCAGGCCGGGGCCAGCCTCTAGGCCGATGGGCAGGTTCTCTGCCACCGTGCGGCGGGTGCCATCCGCTGGGTTGATCTCGACCAAACGACGCGCAGCGGCTTCCGCGACGATGAAACTGCCCCACGGCGTTTGCGCGACGCCTTCGGGCAGGGCGAGCTTGTCGGCGATGACGGTTTTGCTGCCGTCTGCCAAGTTGATGCGCGTCAAGTTGCCGACTGCCTCGGTGACGTAAATCGCACCATCGCGTCCCAAGGTCATTTGCACGGGGCCAGCCAAGCCTTGGGCGAGAACTTTGCGAACGGTGAAGTCTGGGCCGCTAGCCTGGGTAACGGTGCCGGTGGCAATTTCGTTGAACACCAGGCTGCCATCGTCCAGAAAGAGCGCGTCCATCGGCGCTTTCAAGTCGTGAATCATCGTTGCGGTCTTACGGGTCGCCCGGTCAATCACTTGAACGGTGCCCGTGAACCACGATGTCAAGGCAAACTGCTTGGCGGATACGCCGACTGAAAACGGGTATTCCATGTCGGAGGCCTGCATGCGAAACACGTCTTTCACGTTGCCGCTGCGTACGTCCACTTCGCGAAACGCAAACAGGTCGGCAACCCACAGCGTGTCACCATCGAGCTTCATGCCGCCGGGGACGGCCAGTTTTCCGCTGGTCAAGGTCTTCAACTCCCCCGTGGCGGGGTTGTATGACTCGATGCCGTTGTCGGCCATGTTGGAGACATAGATGATGCCGTTGGGTGCTATCGCCAGGTTGTCCAGCGCAGTTTTCAGTTGTTTCACGACGGTCTTTTTGCCGGTGGCAAGCTCCACACGGCACAACTCACCGGTGCGTGTGTCCACCACCCACAGGTTGCCTTTGCCATCCAGATTGACCGCTGCGGGAATCTTGAATTCGCTGTTGATGACGGTGATGGCCCCATTGGCTGGGTTCATCTTCGCCACCTGGCCCTTGAACCACAGCGGGCCGTAAATCATGCCGTCAGGGCCTACTTCAAAGCCGTTGAAGCCGCCCATGTCTTTGGCGATGAGGCGCGGTGCCGCGACTCCCGCCACGTCAATCTCCCACATCGCATCGCCAAGAAAAACCTGCGATGCATAGAGCTTGCCATTCTTCTGATCAAACGCCAGCGAATTGATGCCCGCCAGGTCTTTGGCCAGAATGCGAATGGGCGACGCGTCGTTGGCGCGGTAACGCACGATACCTTGCAAATACGATGTCCAAGCCATTTCGCCCTTGGGTCCAATGGCGATGTCGTCCGCCTGACCTTCGGGAGCGCCAATCAGCACCTTCGCGGCACCCGTGTTGCGGTCAACCTCCCACAGGTTGTTGCCCACGACCGAGCCTGCCAGCAGACGGCCTTGCTGGTCCACTGCCAGACCGTGCACGCCTGAGAAGGATGACGGGGCGACGAGCACTTCAGGCGCAGCCCAGCCGTTGGGCCTGCTGGTCGATGGTGCCATTGAACTGCAGGCGGCCAGACTGACTGTGATGCTCGCCAAGCCCAGTTTCCAGAACTGTTTCATGAATGTCTCCTCAGATTGTTTGAGAAATTCAGTCTAAAGAGCACAGGCTGAGGCTGACGTCCCATTGGCGACAAAGCAAGGATTCGAGCGGGGTCGGGTGCAGCGCTGCGGATTTGCTTAAAATTGAAATAACTTGGGGAATTGAATGAACATCGACATCGAGCTTGACACCCGTGGCCTGAACTGCCCGCTGCCAATTTTGAAGGCCAAAAAAGCGCTCTCCAGCATGGAGAGCGGGCAGACATTGCGTATCACCGCGACCGACTCAGGTTCGGTGCGGGATTTTCAGGCGTTTGCACGCCAAACAGGCAATGAGCTGATTGACCAGCAGACGGCAGGTACAGACTTCATCCACGTCATGCGCCGCCGGTAGCTTGCCCCCACGCTCCGCCGCTGCGCGGCTCGCTGCCCCCGAGGGGGTCCTCGCGCCTTGGGGCGGCCCGGCGGCGCTCACACCTATTCGGTTTTACATCAACCCAGCCTCGCTAGCTGATCCTGCACCTTCGCCAGGGTCGACACAAAATCCGCTACCCGTTTGCGCGCCTGCTCAATGACGACGGGCGGCGCTTTGGCGACGAATGCCTCGTTACCCAGGTTATTGTTCGCCTTGGCGATTTCAGTCTCCAGCCGAATCACTTCTTTGCCGAGGCGGATTTCTT
>JANNFW010000634.1:0-4401 GCA_031380235.1 Rhodoferax sp.
TACCAGCAAGGGGCAGTTGACCTTGCCAAAAGTCATTCGCGAACGCTTGGGCTTGAGCGCGGGCAGTCGTCTGGATTTCCAAGTCGATGAGCGCGGCTGGCTGATGGCTCGCCCTGTGACCAACACAGCGCTGAGTTTGGCGGGGCTGCTGCGTAGGCCTGGACAGAAGGCGGTGTCGGTTGAGGCTATGGCAGTCGCAGTTGAACAATCTGCGGTCGAACTCAACGGGTCCAGCAAGGCCAAGCCTGCGCGTACGCAGCGCAAAGCATGATTGGCCTGGACACAAATGCGCTGCTGCGGCTGCTGACCGAGGACGATCCCGCGCAGGCGGCTCAAGTGCGCAAGCGGCTGGCGGCGCTGGACACTGTCCCGGAATCCGTACTGCTGAACAACATCGTGCTGGTCGAGACGCTGTGGACGCTGCGCAGGCTGTATGGCTTCGAGCGTGCGCAGTTGCAGGACTTGCTGGGGCAACTGTTGTCGGCCAGTACGTTTTGTTTTGAAGACCGGGCAACCATCAGCCGGGCGACCGATCTTTTTTGCGATGCTTCCAATGGGCAGGCAGACTTCTCTGATTGCCTGATCGCTGCGCAAAACACGCAATTGGGATGCGACACGACTGTGACTTTCGACAAAGGCATGAGCGCTCTGCCCCAGGTAGAGGTACTTCGGGCAAAGTTGGTTTGACATCCCGAGTGGTGTGGGCCTGGACAATTCCTGCCTATCGACAAAGCTCTTGCGTTGATCGAGGAATTAAATGCTACTGTAGTAATAGCGTATTGTGCAATTTATACGAGAGCTAGAGATCAAAAAAGCAATGAAATAGTGGCGAGAACAGCGTTTTGATCAGGAAATTAACTTCCAGGTTAATTTGTATGGAAATACTACTACATTTGTAGTAAATCTAGCTCCAGATGCGATGGTGGCGTGGGGCATCCAAGGGCCATCGTGTTGCCGGGCGGTAGGGCCTGCCGCGCCGAGGGTAAATCCTGATGATGAACATTGGGGGCATCATGATAATTAGTGCATCGCTCGAACTATTGTGATATCAACCCATCAACCGTAGCGATGTTTCACCACCCTATGCCTGTTGCAGGCTTTTTTATCGGAGACATGTATGAAGCTCAAACAACATCTCGTCGCGCTGGGCGCGGCCGCCGCGTTCGGTCTGTCGGCCGTGAGTGCATTTGCCCAGGTGACCGTGGGCGTTAGCTGGTCGAATTTTCAGGAAGAGCGCTGGAAGACGGACGAAGACGCGATCAAGGCGGAGCTTGCCAAAACCAAATCCACCTACATCAGTGCTGATGCCGGTGGCTCGCCTGAAAAGCAGTTGGCTGACATTGACAGCCTGATCGCCAAAGGCGCCAAAGTGCTGATCATTTTGGCGATGGACAAAGATGCGATTTTACCGGCGGTGAAAAAAGCCACGCAGCAAAAAATCCCGGTCGTCGCGTATGACCGTTTGATCGAAGCGCCTGGCGTGTTTTACATCACGTTTGACAACGTGGAAGTGGGCCGCATGCAGGCGCGCGCGATTTTGGCCGCCAAACCAAAAGGCAACTACGTGATGATCAAAGGCTCGCCCACTGACCCGAACGCCAATTATTAGCGCGGTGGCCAGCAAGAGATCATTGATGCAGCGGTAAAAAAGGGCGATATCAAGATCGTGGGCGAGGAGTACACCGATGGCTGGAAGCCTGAAGTCGCGCAGAAGAACATGGAGCAGATCATCACCAAAAACGGCGGCAAGGTTGACGCGGTGATCGCGTCCAACGACGGCATGGCCGGTGGTGTCGTGGCAGCGTTGACCGCCAAGGGCATCAAGGGCGTGCCCGTGTCGGGTCAAGACGGCGACCATGCCGCACTGAACCGCGTTGCGATGGGTACGCAAACCGTGTCGGTCTGGAAAGACTCGCGTGACCTGGGCCGCGATGCGGCTGCGGCTGCGGTGGCTCTGGGTGGCGGTAAAAAAGTGGCTGGTGCCATCACTTGGAGCGGTGGCGAAAAGAAGGTGGCCCTGCAAGCCCAATTTTTGAAACCGCTGCCTGTCACGTCCGCCAATCTGGATGCGGTCGTCAAAGCCGGCTGGATCAAGAAAGACGACCTGTGCAAAGGCGTTGACAAGGCTACAGCGCCAGCTGCCTGCAAGTAAGCCGTTGGCCTTTGGCGCTTAATCGCGCCAACCCGGTGCCAACTTGATGTCGCGGCGAGAGGTCTCTTGCCGCGACTCATCAATCTCCCTTAACGAACGAATATCCCACCCAGTCTTTGCGGAGGATTCGCTGTGAACTCAACTTTAATGTCTCTGAGGCAAGCCTCCATCGACTGGCGCCTGGTTTTGATGGCTGCAGTGCTGATGGTCGTCGCCCTGATCTTCAACGTGTTGTCAGGCGGCATTTTTCTGTCGCCCGAGAACCTGTACAACATCGCCCAGCAAACCGCCGTGGTGGGCATTGTGTCCACCGTTGTCGTGCTGGTGATTGTGGCGCGGCACATCGATTTGTCGGTCGGCTCGGTGATGGGTTTCGTCGGTGTCTTGATCGCCACGCTGATGTACACCGCCGGTTGGCACTGGGTGGAGGCGGCGCTGGCCGGCCTGGCCGTATCCATCGCCGTTTGCATGTACCAAGGCGCATTGACGGCGGTGCTGGGTGTGCCGTCATTCGTCGTGACTTTGGGTGGGTTGATGTCGTTCCGTGGCGCGGCGTTTTTAGTAGCGGATGGCAAAACCCAGCCCGTAAGTGATGCGTTTTTCCAGCGCTTTGGTGGCGGCTTTGATGGGGCCATCGGCGTTGAAGCCAGTTGGATTTTAGCCGCGCTCATGTCCATCGCCCTGATGGTGGTCACCCTCAATCGTCGCAGTGCAAAAAAGTCGTATGGCGTGCCGAATAATCCGCTGTGGGTCGACGGTCTGACCGCCCTGGTGCCGATTCTCATTTTGCTGGCCTTTACGGGTGCCATGAACGCCTATCGCATTCCCAGTAAGGATGCACCGCAGGGCATTCCTATCCCCGTGCTGATCTGGGCTGTGGTGGCATTCGTGCTCTCGTTTCTGGTTCACCGCACGCGCTTTGGTCGCTATGTATTTGCCATGGGCGGCAACCCCGAGGCGGCGGCGCTAGTGGGCATACCGGTGCGCCGCGTCACGCTGATGCTGTTTGCCTTGATGGGTGTGTTGATCACGATTGCGGCCATGGTGTCGATTGCCCGGCTCAACGCTGGCACCAACTCGCTGGGCACCAGCATGGAGCTGTATGTGATTGCCGCAGCGGTGATCGGCGGCACGGCGTTATCGGGCGGCAGTGGCTCGATTTTGGGCTCGGTGCTGGGTGCGCTGATCATGCAGTCGATTGACAGCGGCATGCTGCTCCTGGACGTGTCGATTGGCTGGCGCTACGTCATCATCGGGCAGGTGCTGATCGTCGCGGTGGTGTTTGATGTGTTGTACCGCAAACTCACCGGAGACACAGCATGAGCGCGCCAGAATTTTCCGACGGGCCGCCCCTAGAAAAATTGGTCCCCTCGGGGGGCAGCGACCCGCGAAGCGGCGGAGCGTGGGGGCAACGCCTCGTTGAGTTACGCAATATCCGCAAGGCGTTTGGCGGTGTGCATGCGGTGGATGATGTCAGCCTGAACCTCTTTCCGGGCGAAGTGGTAGCAGTGCTCGGCCATAACGGCGCAGGCAAATCTACGCTGATGAAAATGCTGGCGGGTGCCTACCCCATTGACAGCGGTGAGGTATTGATCTCCGGTCAAAAAGTCAATGTGCGCACGCCCGCTGACGCGCAGGCGCTCGGCATTGAGTCGATCTACCAGACGCTGGCTTTGGCAGACAACCTGGATGCCGTGGCCAACCTGTTTCTGGGCCGGGAGCTGCTCACGCGCTGGCGTACGCTGGACGACCACCGCATGGATGCCGACGCGCGCAAGGTGTTTGCCCGGTTGAACAAAAACTTCACCAATGTACGCACACCCGTGCGTCGTCTTTCGGGTGGTCAGCGCCAAGTGGTGGCGATCTCGCGCGCGATTTATTTCAATGCCCGCATTTTGATCATGGACGAGCCTACAGCAGCGCTTGGACCCGAAGAAACCGCGATGGTGGGCCGCTTGGTGAAGCAGTTGAAAGCCGATGGCGTGGGGATTTTTTTGATCAGCCACGATATGCCCGATGTGTTTGCCCTGAGTGAACGCCTCGCCGTCATGAAGAATGGTCGCTTGGAAGGTACCTACAACACCCATGACGTGACGGAAGACGAAGTGCTGGGCATGATCATTGGTGGTAAGCAGCCCACGGGTAAAGCGCAGGCTGAGCGTCGCACCCCGCCATGAAAACGACGGGCGACCAGCAACTGGTGAAGCGCATCAACCGCAGTGTGTTGCTGCGCTTGATTCGGGCGCAGC
>JANNFW010000209.1:0-1537 GCA_031380235.1 Rhodoferax sp.
TGAACAGACCAATGTCACCCGTGCGCTGCACATGCGTGCCACCGCACAATTCGCGGCTGTTGCCGATGTCGAGCACGCGCACGCTGTCGCCATACTTTTCGCCAAACAGCATCACTGCCCCGGTTTTCTGGGCGGATTCGATGTCCATCACGCGGGCTTCCGTCGCGGCGTTAGTCAGGATTTCGGCGTTGACGCGGGCTTCGATGTCGCGCACCTGTTCGTCCGACACCGGGCCGTTGTGGGTGAAGTCAAAGCGTGTGCGATCCGCATTCACCAAACTGCCCTTTTGCTGCACGTGGCTACCCAGCACATCGACCAGCGCCTTGTGCATGAGGTGCGTCACGCTGTGGTTGCGCATGGAGGCGGCGCGCACGGCGGCGTCGACGTGCGCGGTGACGGCATCGCCCACCTTCAGGCTACCGCTTTTCACGCTGCCGTGGTGGCCAAACACATCGCCTCTGATCTTCTGGGTGTCGCTCACTTCAAACAGCCCCGCGTCGCTAAAAACCGCGCCTTCGTCTCCCACCTGGCCGCCGCTCTCTGCATAAAACGGCGTGGTGTCGAGCACCATGATGCCAGATTGACCGGCGTTCAAGACGCTAACGGGCACGCCGTTGTCGTACAGCGCGAGCACTTTGGATGCTTGCGTGAGGTGGTCGTAGCCGACGAAGGCGTTCGCGGCACCGCTGTAGTCCAGCGCCTTGTCCATCTTGAATTTGCCTGCGGCGCGAGCTTGCGTTTTTTGCTTGTCCATGGCGGCGTTGAAGCCTGCTTCATCAACCTCTACTTCGCGCTCACGGCACACGTCTTGCGTCAAGTCGAGTGGGAAGCCGTAGGTGTCGTGCAGCTTGAAGGCCAGGCCGCCGTCGAGCGTCTTGCCGTCCTTGCCGAGCACCAATCCAGAAATGAAAGACTGAGAGATTTCGGAGCTAGTGAAAGAGAAACTGGCTGCGACCGTCCCCAGAGCAGAATCCAGGATCAGCATGCCGGTCGCCAGTGTCTCAAAAAACCGCTCTTCCTCCACCCGCAGCACATCCATCACCCGAGCGGCATCGGCCTTCAGACGTGGGTAGGCATCGCCCATCATCTCAACCAAGGTGGGCACCAGCTTGTGGAAAAACGGCTTCTTCTGCCCCAGTTTGTAGCCATGGCGAATTGCGCGGCGGATGATTCGGCGCTGCACGTAGCCTCGGCCATCGCTGGAGGGAACGACCCCGTCGCTCACCAAAAACGCGGTAGCGCGAATGTGGTCGGCAATCACGCGCAGTGATTTGTTGCTCAGGTCAGTGCAACCCGTTTCGCGGGCAGCGGCTTTGATCAGCGCGTCAAAAATGTCGATTTCGTAGTTGCTGTGAACGTGTTGCAAGATGGCGGCAAGACGCTCCAGCCCCATGCCCGTGTCTACACACGGCGCGGGCAGTTTGACGAGCGAACCATCGGGCTGCATGTCGAACTGCATGAAGACGTGGTTCCAGATTTCGATGAAGCGGTCGCCATCTTCACCAGGGCTGCCGGGTGGGCCGCCGGGGATGTGGGG
>JANNFW010000244.1:0-2642 GCA_031380235.1 Rhodoferax sp.
TAGGCTGCCATGCTAACCCACCCCGTCAACACCAATCCCACCATCCACCGCCTCACCACGGTGTCAGAAGCGCAAATCCAAGCCCTGGCCGACGTGCTGATCGATTGCGTGGAAGGCGGCGCATCGGTCAGTTTTATGCTGCCGCTGGCGCGTGAGAAGGCGTTGGCGTTTTGGCGCGACGTGGCCGCTGGCGTGGCGCGCGGCGAGCGGGCGCTGATGGTGTCGCTGGACGATGCGGGCATCATCACCGGCACCGTGCAATTGATCTTGAGCCAGCCGGACAACCAGCCGCACCGCGCAGACCTTGCCAAGATGCTGGTGCATCGGCGCGCGCGCAGGCAGGGCTTGGGTGATGCCTTGATGCAAGCGGCTGAAAACGTGGCCCGCGAATGTGGCAAAACGCTGCTGGTGCTGGATACCGCAGGTGCAGAGGCCGAGCGGCTTTATGAGCGCAATGGCTGGGTGCGCGTGGGTGCAATCCCCGGCTATGCGCTGCTGCCGCAGGGCGGGTTGTGTGACACGACTTACTTTTACAAGCTGTTGGCAGCTTGAATGAGTAAAGTTATTTGCTATATTATTTATAGCTATTTATACCTATTATTCGACGGCTAGAGGCCGAAATAACCACTATTTTTGGATTTTGACTGTTCATTTGGTGAAAAATTAACCCCCAGGTTCATTTTTATCAATTTTTCGCCGCCTGCAACAGATCCCGCGTACGCAGAGCCTCCGCGCGTGCCGCCTGCGCAAAGTCGTCACCTGGTGACGCATACAAAATCGCGCGGGATGAGCTGACCACGATCAAACCGTGCGCCGTGCGGCCCGCCTTCACCGTCGCCACCGCATCACCGCCCTGCGCACCCACGCCGGGGATCAGCATCGGCAAAGTCGGTGCCAGGGCGCGAACCCGTTCAATCTCGGCCGGATAAGTGGCACCCACCACCAGGCCCAACTGGCCATTGGTGTTCCACGATTCCTGCGCCAGTCGCGCGATGTGCTCGTACAGGCGCGGCTCACCCGTTTGACCCGCCAGCCGCTGATTTTGAAGATCATCGCCACCGGGGTTGGACGTGCGGCACAGCAAGAACGCGCCTTTTTCGTGGTACTTCAAATACGGCGCAATCGAGTCGTGGCCCATGAACGGCGACAGCGTGACCGCATCTGCGCCATAGCGTTCAAACGCCTCTATCGCGTACTGCTCCGCCGTACTGCCAATGTCGCCGCGCTTGGCATCCAGGATGATCGGCACCAGCGGCGCAACGCGGCGGATGTGCTCCATCAACCGCTCCAGTTGGCCTTCGGCGCGGTGGGCGGCGAAATAGGCAATCTGCGGTTTGAAGGCGATGGCCAGGTCGGCGGTGGCATCAACGATAGCGGCGCAGAAGTCGTAAATCTTGTTCGAGTCGCCTTTGAGTTTGCCGGGAAAGCGGGTCGGCTCGGGATCCAGCCCGACACACAGCATGGAGTTGTTTTGGCGCTCGGCGGCAGCCAGCATGTCAAGGAAGGTCATCCGGCTATTGTAGGAAGCGACAATGACCGCATGCCAACCCTCTCCCGCCGCCAGCTCATTCTGCTCATCCTCTTGACCCTCGTCTGGGGCATCAATTGGCCCGTCATGAAGATTGGTGTGACGGACTACCCGCCGCTGACGTTTCGGGCGTTGAGCTTGATTCTGGGGGTACCGGTGTTGGCGCTGGGCTTGATGGTGCTGAAGGTGCCGTTTCGCATCCCGCGTGCGCATTGGCGCGAGGTGTTTTGGCTCTCGGTGACGAACATGTTTGTGTGGCATGGGCTGATCATCTTGGCGGTGAAGGCGCTCAGCAGCGGGCGGGCGGCGATTTTGGGCTACAGCATGCCGATTTTCTCGGCGGTACTCGGCGCGCTGGTGTTTGGCGCGGTGCTCACGCGGCGCGCTTGGGTGGGCGTGGCGGCTGCGGGGGTGGGCGTGTTGCTGCTCTTGTGGCACGAGCTCTCCAACCTCGCGGGCAGGCCGCTGGGCGTGATGATGGCGCTGGCAGCCGCCGCTACCTGGGCGCTGGGCACGCAGATGCTGCGCCGCTCGACCTTGCCGTTGCAAACCTTGACGATTTCATTCTGGATGACGGCCATGACCGCTGTCGTAATGGTAGCGCTGTCAACGCTGTTTGAGCGTGACCAATGGCGCATGCCGCCTGTCGTGACGATGGGCTCCATCGCTTTTAACGCGGTACTTATTTTTGGTTTTGCGCATGCGGCCTGGTTTTACCTGGCGCGCAGTCTGCCGCCGGTAGCTTCAACCTTGAGTGTGATGTTCATCCCGATTTTGGGCGTGTTCAGCGGCGCCTGGTGGCTGGGCGAGGTGCTGCACTGGCAAGACTGGGCGGCAGTGGGCTTGATGGTAATTGCCATCGCGTCGGTGCTGCTGCCGACGCAAGTCAAGACTTCTATCCCTGCTGCTTCATAACCTGCATCGCCAGACACAAGTCCGCCCAAGCCTTGGCTTTCTCGGGCAAATTCCGTAGCAAATACGCTGGGTGATAGGTGGCGATCACCGGGATGCTGCGCCCCGCGCTCGCGTAACCGTGTACCTGTCCGCGCAGTTTTCCCAATGCCATTTTGTGCACTTCAGGCACGCTGGCTTGCAGCAGTGAATTAGCCGCAAA
>JANNFW010000261.1:0-2200 GCA_031380235.1 Rhodoferax sp.
ATGTCGCCCGCTGAAATCGCGGCCGCCTGGGCTCAAAACGCGATCGACGCGGCTTTCGTCTGGTATCCGGTCCAGGCCAAGATACGTGAAAACGGCAATGTCATGACGACAGCAGGTACCGTTGCCAAAACTGGCTTTCCCACCTTCAATGGCTGGGTCGCCACCAACAAATTCGCCACCGCCAACCGCGCTGGCCTGGTCAGCTTTCTGAAAGCCATGAACGAGATCAATGGCGACTACAGCAAAAACAAAGCCGCCTGGAATGCAGACTCACCCAAAGTCAAGGCTGTTGCTACCAATGTCGGTATTACGCCAGCTGCCGTTGTGGCGGCATTGGATGGTGCCATCTACCCAGATGGTGAGCTGAACATGTCAGCAGCCTGGATGGGCGGCGGTGCAGCCACCACCATCAAGTCCACCGCCGACTTCCTCAAGGGTGCTGGCCGTATCAGCGCAGCGGCTGACAGCTACGCCAAGTTCGTCAATCCCGAGTTTGCCAAAACGGCTGCTGGCAAATAGCCTGCGTCTGCGTCTGCGGAGCTGACCCAGCGTGTTCGGGCGGGTCAGCGCGCCGCCAAACACTCTCTTGAGGCCCACCATGACTGCACTCGCCATTAAAAACGCGTCAGTGTTTTACCCGGTTCCCGGTAAACCGCCCGTTCACGCGCTTAAAAACATCAACCTCGAGATCCATGAGAAGGAGTTTGTGGTGGCATTGGGTGCGTCAGGCTGCGGCAAATCAACACTGCTGAACCTCATTGCTGGATTCATGGCGCCCAGTGAGGGTGAAATTTCTTTGAATGGCCGTGTCGTCACCGGCCCCGGTGCAGACCGCTCGGTGGTGTTTCAAAAGCACGCCTTGTTGCCTTGGTTAAACGTACTGGACAACGTGGCCTTTGGTTTGAAAATTCAGGGCCATGACAAACCCAAGCGCGAAAAAATCGCCCGAGAATTTATCAAACTGTTGGGTCTTGAGCAGTTTGAGCAATCGGCCACGTATGAGCTTTCGGGCGGTATGCAGCAGCGCGTCGGCATTGCCCGGGCGCTGACCAGTGACCCCGCCATTTTGCTGATGGATGAGCCTTTAGGCGCGCTGGACGCGCTGACGCGTGAGCGGGCGCAAGAGTTGATTCTGAAAGTTTGGCGAGACACCGGCAAGATGGTGTTTTTTATCACCCACAGCGTTGAAGAAGCACTCTTCATGGGCACCAAGCTGATTGTGATGTCGCCTCGCCCTGGCCGCATTTCACACGTGTTCGACTTGCCATTTAGTCGGCGCTATTTCGAGACTGGCAATGCCAGAGCGATCAAAGCGTCCGCAGAATTTATTGCCCTCCGAGAAGAGATTTTGCAGATCATCTTTGCCGACGAAGCAGGAGCCCATCATGAGTAACACCCCAACAGATTCTGGCAACGGCCTGTGGGCTAGCCTCATGAAGGCCAAGCCAGCCAAGCCCGGCGAAATATATGGCGTGCCTGGTCAAGGCGACAGTTTGAAAATCAGCGCGGTCGTGATTGTTGGCTTGATCCTTTTCTGGTGGTTTGTGACCTATGTCGGCTTCGTCAAGCCGCTTTTCTTGCCGTCCCCGATGGCCGTGATCGACGCTTTTCTGACCATGTTGAGAGATGGTTTTACCGGTGCCAGCTTTTGGGAACACACCTGGGTCAGCACGCTGCGGGTTTTTGGCGCGTTCTTGTTAGCGTGTGTCGTCGGCATTCCGCTGGGCATTGCCATGGGTATGAGCCCTGTCGCGCGTGGTATTTTTGACCCGCCGATTGAGTTCTACCGCCCGATTCCACCACTGGCTTACCTGCCGCTGATGATCATCTGGTTTGGTATTGATGAGTTGTCCAAGGTTCTGTTGATTTTTTTGTCGGTACTCGCGCCGATGGCGTTGGGTGCCCGTGCTGGCGTCAAGTCAGCCGCTATAGAGCAGATTCACGCGGCCTATTCGTTTGGCGCAACTCGCTGGCAAGTGGTTCGCCTGGTCGTTTTGCCATCAGCCATGCCAGAAATATTTACCGCCATGCGTGTGGGCATCGGTTTTGGCTGGACAACATTGGTGGCCGCTGAAATGGTCGCCGCTACCTCCGGCTTGGGTTACACGGTTTTGTCGGCGTCTAGATTTTTGCAAACGCCAATTGTCATCATGGGAATTGTGGTGATTGCGATGATTGCCTATGCCTTTGACCACCTGGT
>JANNFW010000325.1:0-3431 GCA_031380235.1 Rhodoferax sp.
CAAAAATTGGAGCCGGGCCACATCGATACCGGGCTGGACTGCGCAATCTGCTCTGCCGTTTGGGTCGATGCGACCAACGCCAAGTAGAGCGGGAAGGCGACCACCAGCACGCCGAGAATTAGCACGGTGTGCGAGATGAAGGTGGCGACGGGGCGGCGTTCAATCATGGGGAAATGGCCCCCACGGTTGCTCACTGCGTGTAGCGCCCTGCCCCCCGCGGGGGCCGCTGCGCCTGCGGCCTGGCAAAGCCAGTTCCGCGGCGCCTGCTGGAAAAAGAGTGAAGTATTTTTTGACGGTCATCAATAGTTCACTTTCTTCTCGACAAACTTGAACTGCACCACCGTCAGTGCGATGACGATGAACATCAAGACCACCGACTGCGCTGCCGAGCCGCCAATGTCCATCGCCTTGAAGCCGTCGTAATAGACCTTGTAGACCAGGATGGCCGTGTCCTTGCCGGGGCCACCTTGCGTGGCCGCATCGACGATGGCGAAGGTCTCGAAAAAGGCGTAGATGATGTTGATCACCAAGAGGAAAAACGTGGTGGGCGAGAGCAGCGGGAACACAATCGTCCAGAAGCGCCGTGCGGGCGACGCACCGTCAATCGCTGCCGCTTCAATCAGCGATTTGGGGATCGACTGCAAACCCGCCAGAAAGAACAGGAAGTTGTAAGAGATCTGCTTCCACACGGCAGCCACCACGATCAGCGTCATGGCGTGGGTGGAGTTGAGCAGGTGATTCCACTCAAAGCCGACGCTTCGCAGCGCGTAGGCGATCACCCCCATCGGTGAGACGAACATGAATACCCAGAGCACACCCGCCACCACCGGGGCCACGGCGTAAGGCCAGATCAGCAGGGTTTTGTAGATCGCCCCGCCTTTGAGCACCCTGTCCGCCATCACCGCCAGCAGCAGCGCAATGCACAGACCGCTGGTGGCAACCAGGATGGAGAAGATGGCCGTGGTCTTGAAAGATTCGAGGTAAGTGCTGTCTGCAAACAGTACCCTGAAATTCTCGAACCCGACGAACTCGCTGGTGGTGCCAAACGCGTCCTGGTTCAAAAAGCTTTGGTACAGCGCGTTACCTGCGGGCCAGAAGAAGAAGATCAGCACCACAGCCATCTGCGGCGCGATCAGCACCCACGGTAACCAAGTGGACCGGAAGAGAACGCGTTTTTCGACAGCCATTTAGACCCGGACTGCAACTTGGCCGCTTAGCCTTCAGCGATCAACCTTTGCTATTGGCCTTTTGGAAGCGTTCCAACTGCTCGTTACCGCGCTTCACGGCGGTGTCCAGTGCTTCTTTCGCAGACTTTTTACCGGCCCAGACCTGTTCCAACTCTTCATCATTGATGGTGCGAATCTGCACAAAGTTGCCCAGGCGAATGCCGCGTGATTTGTCGGTGGTCTTGCGGATCATCTGCGTCACAGACACATCGGTGCCAGGGTTTTGCTTGTAGAAGTTGGATTTTTCGGTCAACTCGTAAGAAGCCTTGGTCAGCGGCAGATAACCTGTGCGCTGATGGCTCTTGGCCGCTTCTTCAGCAACAGACAGGCGGGCCAGAAACTGCGCCACACCTTTGTAGTCTTCGGCTTTTTTACCGGACATCACCCACAGGCTGGCACCGCCAATCACCGTGTTTTGCGGTGCACCGGGCACATCGGGGTAGTAGGGCAGGGCACCGATGCCAGCGGCAAATTTGGAGTTGCGTTTGATATTGCCGTACAGCGCGCTGGAGCCCGTCAACATCGCGCATTCGCCCGAAACAAACGTCGCGTCAGCCAGATTGCCCCGGCCTTTGTAGACCAGAAGACCTTGCTTGGACATGTTGGCCAGGTTTTCAATGTGGCGCACGTGCAGGGGGGTGTTGAAGTTCAGCCGTGCGTCAATGCCGCGCATGCCATTGCCTTTTGTGGCGAACTCCGTGTTGTGCCAGGCGGAGAAGCTCTCCAACTGCGTCCAGCTCATCCAACTGCTGGCAAATGGGCATTTATGGCCACTGGCTTTGAGTTTGGCTGCCGCCAATGCCACCTCGGGCCAGGTGGTGGGCGGCTTCTCGGTGTCAAGCCCGGCTGCTTTGAAGGCATCTTTATTGAAGTGGAACACGGTCGTCGAGCTGTTGAACGGGAAGCTCAGCATCTCGCCGTTGGGTGCCGTGTAATAACCAGCGACGGCGGGCACGTAGGCGTTGGTGTCAAACGGCACACCGGCGTTCTTCATGACCTGGCCCACCGGGATGATGGCCGTCTTGCTGGCCATCATGGTGGCCGTGCCGACTTCAAAAACTTGCAGGATATGTGGCGCATTGCCTGCACGGAAGGCGGCAATCGCGGCGGTCATCGATTCGTCGTAACTGCCCTTGAAGGTGGGCACCACTTTGTAAGCAGTCTGGCTGGTGTTGAAATCCTTGGCCAGGTCATTCACCCATTCGCCCAGGGCGCCACCCATCGAATGCCACCATTGAATTTCCGTTTGAGCCTGCGCGGGTACGGCGAATGCAGCGACCAAGGCGGCTGCGGCTAACTTCAGTTTCATCAATTTCATGTCAATTCCTAAATCAAAACATTTTCAAAAACCATCTCGCAGGCTAACAACCGAGCATGACGGTTGCGTGACGGCGACGTGACGATTATTAAACCCGGATTATGACCATCGGGTACTGGGGTTTACGTCACGTCACGCGACATAGCCACGCCAGGGCGATAAAATGCTGCACTGCGGTAGTATCGAATGCCGCTCACCCGCAGCCTGCAGCAACCTACAGCACCGATGAACGCACCGCTTCCCCTACCTTTGATGGCCCAATTGGCGGATCCCGCTTCGACAGAGCAAGAGCGCATTCGCGAGATCCCCTACAACTACACCTCGTTTTCAGACCGCGAGATCGTCATCCGGCTGCTGGGCGAGCATGTCTGGGCGATGGTGTTGCAACTGCGCGGCGAGCGGCGCACCGGCCGCTCCGCGCGCATGCTGTACGAGGTGCTGGGCGATATCTGGGTGGTGCAGCGCAACCCGTATCTGCAAGACGATTTGCTGGACAACCCCAAGCGCCGCCGTCTTCTGGTCGACGCGCTCAAGCACCGTCTGGGCGAAGTACAAAAGCGCCGCACGCCGCAGGCCGACGCTACCCGCGATGCCTTGGTTTCTGACTTGTTGGCTGCTGCTGACGGCGCGGTGCAGCGCTTTGACGAAGCCTTCGACAAAGTCGCCGAGCTGCGCCGCAAAACCCAGCGGGTGTTGAACAAGCTGACCGCCAAAGACAACGTCAAGTTCGATGCGCTAAGCCGCGTCTCGCATGTGACGGACGCGACCGACTGGCGCGTGGAATACCCGTTCGTCGTGCTCACGCCAGATTCTGAAGCTGAGATGGCGGGCTTGGTCAAGGGCTGCATCGAACTGGGCTTGACCATCGTGCCGCGCGGTGGTGGCAC
>JANNFW010000338.1:0-14070 GCA_031380235.1 Rhodoferax sp.
GTGTCGACCACCGCCCAGCCGCCCTCGTCCTCAAGGCCCCAGACGTTGATGTGGTTGAGCTGCATCGGCAGTGGCATGCGCATCCAAACCACGCCGGGTGCGACTTCGAAGGTCTTGCCCGCTTCGGGCGGTGCGTCGAACGGGTAGACGAGCGTGGGCTTGGCTAGGCGCTCGCGTTCGCGGACAACATCGCTGGGCAAGTCAATCTGCCGCGCAATGGGAGGGTCAAGTTGGAGCGAAATGTCTGACATGGAATAACTCGACGAGTGCCTCAATTGTAGAGGTGCTGAAGCGCGCCCCGCGCCAGGATGTCTGCCTGAATCGCCAATAGCGAATTCACCTTCCACTCCAAGTCGCGTCACGTCACGTCACGTCACGTCACGTCACAGTTTGCAACCATGGCATTGCGTGCGAATGAGTTTTTGAGGTGCTGGTGCAGCATAATTTCCAGATGGCTGACAAGATTCAATTCCGTCTGGCGACCGCTGCCGATATCACCCACTCGTTACCGCTCTTGCTGAGCGCGGGCCCGCAAGCTTTTGCGTACGGGTTTCCGGATGTCGCGATCGACGACCCTGGCTTCCTCGGATCAGCTTACGTCGATGGTGCCGGTTTTTTCGGATGGAAGAATCACACAGTAGGCCTGGTTGACGGCGTACCCGTTGCGATTTCGGCGGGGTACGACTTCGCCAGCTACCTTCGGCTTAGCCTGGAGCACACCCTGCAAGTGTGGCGCTACTGTCCACGTTCATTCTTTGTGCCGATGATGAAAAGAGGGTGGCAACTTCGCTCGCTCATGCCGTCCCCCAGTATGTCCACGCATTACTTGGCCAATTTTGGCGTGGCCAAAGCGCTCAGGGGGCGCGGTATTGGCCGCGCCATGCTGGAGTATCAGCGTCTGGTTGCCCGACGACTGGGCCGTCAGACCATGGCATTGGATGTTTCAATTGAGAACCCGCGTGCTCAGGCGCTGTACCAACGCTTCGGCTTGACCGTAACGCATCAAAATACATTTGCCGGGCCCGACGGGAGAGTTGCCGACACGCTTCGCATGGAGATGCCTGTTTGAACATGGCAAGTGAAGGCAGCCGGTCTTTCCTGTTCCTCCAGGGCCCCACCAACTACTTATTTGCAGATATTGCCCGGCATCTTCGAAGCCTTGGGCATACCTCACACCGCATCAACATCTGCCTTGGGGACGAGATATTCTGGCGTGGTTCCGATGCTGTCAGTTTTCGCGGCAGGCCCGAGCAATGGCCGGGCTTTATCGCGGACTTTTACAGGGAACACGCTGTCACAGACCTGATCCTTCTGGGGGAGCAGCGAGCGCACCACAAAATCGCGATTGCGCAAGCGCACGCGATGGCGATTGATGTGTCGGTCACCGACTTTGGGTATCTCAGGCCGGACTGGGTGATTCTTGAACGCAACGGGCTGAACTCAAACAGCCTGTTCACCCGCGATCCGGCTCAAATCCTGCGCGCTGCTGCCAACTTGCCTCCCGTGGGAGGACAAGTGGCCTATCCGCACAGTGGTTTCAACCAAGCGGTGTGGGACATGGCGTTTCACCTTGCATCGTGGCTGTGGCCGTGGGGCTATCCTCACTTCAAGCGGCACACGCTTGGCCATCCGGCGCTCAACTACGCTGCAACTGGCCTGCGACTCGTGTGCCGAGGCTTAGCGAGACCTCGCAACGCAGCCGTTGTCAATCAGCTTCAAAACGCCGCACGCTACTATGTTTTCGCGATGCAGATGGAAGACGATTTTTCATTGCGCGCTTATTCACATTACCCCGAGTTAGACGTAGCGATCCGGGAAGTGGTGCAATCATTTGGGAAGTACGCACCGGCGGGTTCACAACTGCTGTTCAAACTGCATCCGCTGGATCCCGGTCTCAAACGTTGGTGGCGCAGAATAGCGGCCATTGCCGAGACGTTCGGGGTTCAAAAGCGAGTTCATTTCATGGACGGCGGAGACCTGGATTCGCTCATTCTTGGCAGCGCGGGCTTCCTCAGTGTCAACAGCACGGCCGGGTTAAGGGCTTTGGAGTTGGCCTGCCCAACGCTCGCATTGGGCCAAGCGATCTACCGCATCAAGGGGCTTGCGTTTGACGGTGGCCTGGACGCGTTTTGGACCCGCGCGAAGCCACCGGAACCTGATTTGCTGGATGCTTTTTTGCGGCTGCTGGCGGCATCATTGCACGTGCGTGGCGGCATGTACAGCAAAGACGCGATTGCGGCTGCGGCTTCAGGCATGGCCTATCGCCTTCACCATGGGCTGGTCAATCAGCCTCTTGCGCAGGTATTGCTCGGTGAGTCGCTGCGTATCCCAGACGCTGCAGAATCCACTGAGACCAGGTTGCAGGCATCACCGCCAGGCACCACATGCCAAACACCAGTGGTTGGGGAAAGCTGATCTGCGGCGGGTTTCTGTGCAATCGTTTCTGAATGTGACGGGCAGCCCATTGCGGCGACACCATGAAAAGTTTGCCCGCAGGAAATTTCTTGCTCATGCCGGTATCGACAAACCCGGGCAAAACCACGGTCACACCCACTCCCGAGGCACCCAGCAGACCCCGCATGGCCTGGCCGTAGGCGCGCAGGCCGGCCTTGCTCGCACAGTAAGCAGGCGTAAGGGGCATGCCGACCAGGGCCGCCAGTGAGCTGATTAGAACCATTTGACCCGACCCCCTTTGAACCATGTGCGGCGACAGCGCCGTCACCGTCGCGATGGCCGCACTCAGATTAATGTCCAGTGTGTGCTGCGCCTCGTCCCAGGTTTCGGCGCGCTCAAGCTGCGTTGTCGCCACCCCCGCATTGACAAAAGCCAAATCAACAGGAAATTTTGTAACCAAAGAATTCAAGCTCGCTATCCACAATCGAGCATCGGACAGGTCGAACGCGAGGACGACGCAGCAAGCACCTTGGTCTTCGCATTGCCGGGCCAAGGCCTGCAATTTGGCTTGATCCCGGCCATGCAACACCAGCGTGTAACCGGGCTGGGCATACTGCACCGCCAAGGCGTGCCCGATGCCACCGCTGGCCCCTGTGATCAATACCGTGGTCATGCCACCGTTGCTTGTAAGCGAGCAAGCAGCGAATCAACGACGCGAAAGTGCGCGGCCCAGGTGGTGGGCACATAGCCTTCAATACGCACCAACTGCGCAGCGCGCTTGGTGCTCGATAACTGTGTGTAGTCGATGATCAACGCCTCCCAAAGCCTGCCATCCAGCGGGTGGGCGTATTCCGGCACATCGCCCGCGATTTCACGGAACACGGCGATGTCACTGGCGATGACGGGCACACCCAGTGAAAGAGCTTCCAACAACGGCATGCCAAAGCCCTCCACAAACGATGGAAATAGCAAGGCCTGAGCATGCCGCAGATAGACCACCAACTCTGCGTCGCTGCAATGACCCCGCTCGATCACGACTCCTTTCAGCGCGCGGCATCTCTCCAGCAAGTCAACCACGTTCTCACATTCCCACCCGCGCTGCCCAATGATGACAAGCTTGGGCGCCGCATCTCCCATGCGCTCGACGATTTGACGCCAGACCTGCAACAGCAGCCAGTGGTTTTTGCGCGCCTCGATCGTCCCGAGCACAACAAAGTAAGGGCCTTCCACCGCCCTTGAACTCTCCTTGCTAGAGCGCGGCGCAGCACTGAATCCGGGCGCGAGCCAGGACACATCTGCCGGCGGCGGTGGCAGTTTGTTCTCGTTGCAAAATTTGGCAAACGCGTCATGCGTAAATTGCGAATTGGCGACGATTGCAGAACTCAAGGTAGCCGCGCTGCGCATGCGGGTGTGATGCGCGTCAAACTCCTTCGGTCGGCAATACTCGGGGTTGCTGATGGGGATCAAGTCGTGCACCATCACGACCAGCTTGGTGCCCCTTCGGCGAAGCATCCAGGCGTAAAAAAGACTCTCCAGGCCCGTGTGGCTCACGTTGAACAAATAGCTTGGCGTGCCGACTACGCTTAGCCAACGCCACAACACGGCCTTCACAATGAGCTTCAACGCAAACCATCTGCTGCCAAAACCAGGGGCAGTCAGCATCACAAACGCTCGCTGAGAGTCCTTCTCAGACATCACGGCGCAAAAGGGTCCCCGGCACAGTACAGCGCGGGCGCGGGGCCGGTAATGCCGGATGTATTCAATACACACCCGGTCGATCCCCGTTGGAATAGTTCGACACATTTGGCGATAAAGCAGGCGTGTTATGTCGATTAAGATAAGTTCCACACAAGAATTTCCACTGAAGCAGTCATGTTGGGTGTTAGCAGGCCAGTGAGTCTATCCAGCTTTTTTCGCGCAACTTTCTGGCGTTTCGAAATGCCCAAGTCACAGTACACAACTTCTCTGATCCGCACAAGTTTCGCCATTGCGCTCGCCTTCGCCACGGGATGCGCTCATCTGCCCGGTGTTGGCCCCAGTGACACTGCCATTGCCCAAGCGGGCTCGGGGGCACCAGCCAACACCGCAACGGTTCAGATCATTGATTTGGATGATCGCGTGACGCGAGAGCTCTTGGCGCAGCGAGTTCAGCGGCTGTTTTCTGAAACTCTTGGTAACACCCCGGGTGAACCGGTGCAGATTGGTGCCGGTGACGCACTGGAAGTTACCCTTTGGGAGGCAGCACCCGCCACGCTTTTTGGCAACAGCAACAGCGATGTGCGCGGCGGCGCCAACACATCCCGTGCAACGAGCTTTCCCGAGCAGGTGGTTAACCAGGCTGGAACCATCAGAATTCCATTTGCGGGTGTGATCACGGCTGCCGGACGAAGCCTCATGCAGATCGAGGCTGAGATTGTCGAACGCCTCAAAGGCAAAGCCAATCAACCCCAAGTACTGGTCAGGTCTGTTCGCAACGCATCCGCGAACGTTACCGTGATCGGTGAGGTCAGCAACAGTCTGCGGGTTCCGCTGACTCCGCGCGGTGAGCGGCTGCTGGATGCCTTGGCCGCAGCGGGGGGCACACGCCAGAGCGTCAACAAAACCACCATTCAGGTCACTCGTGGCACAAGCGTGCAGGCGCTGCCCCTGGAGGTCGTGATCCGCGACCCTCTGCAAAACATTCCACTACAGGCGGGTGATGTGGTCACAGCACTGTTCCAGCCACTGAGCTTCACCGCAATGGGTGCGACCGGCAAAAATGAAGAAATCAACTTTGAGGCGCAGGGGATCACATTGGCCCAAGCCCTGGCAAGATCTGGCGGGCTTTTGGACAACCGCTCCAATCCACAAGGTGTCTTCATCTTCCGCTTCGAATCCCAAACGGCGCTGGCCTGGCCCCGGCAGCCGGTTATTGCCACGCCCGAGGGCAAGGTGCCCGTTGTATTCAGGGTTGATCTCAAAAATCCGAACAGCTTCTTTGTCATGCAGAGCTTCCCCATCCAGAACCGTGACATTCTGTATGTGGCGAATTCACCGGTGGCGGAATTGCAAAAGTTTCTCAACGTCGTGTTCTCAGCGGCCTACCCCGTCCTCAACACGATTCAACTCACCCGGTAAGTCGGCACCTTCACGCCACGACTTAACCCCCTTAAAAACCAAGATCAGACCATGATGAGAGCCAGTGTCGTCATCAACACTTTCAACCGTGCGGACTATCTGCCCAATGCGATGCTGTCGATTGCCTCGCAGACCTACCCCGAGCTTGAACTGATTGTTGTGAATGGCCCGTCAACCGATGCCACTGACGAGGTAATGGATTTACTGCAACGCCAGGGGATTCAATTCAAGCGCCTGGTTTGCGCGTCTCGAAATTTGTCGGAATCGCGAAACATTGGCATTGCAGCCGCAGCCGGCGACGTTGTTTTCTTCATTGACGATGATGCTGTGGCGCATCGCGAGTGGGTCGCCCGAGTCATGCGCCACTACGCCGACCCGGACGTGGGTGCCGTGGGCGGCTTCACCTTTGATCACACGGGTGTGAATTTTCAGTGCCGATACACGGTGTGTGACAAATTTGGAAATGCCCGCTACTTCGACACCATCAATCCCGAGAACGTGCTGACCAATACCAGCGACTTCTTCTTCCCCTCTTTGCTGGGAACCAACTGCTCGTTCTCACTGCGTGACCTGCGCAGAATTGGGGGATTCGACGAAGTATTTGCCTACATGCTGGATGAGACGGATGTGTGTCTGCGAATTTTTGAGAGTGGCAAGAGAGTGGTGACCGTGCCAAATGCTTATGTCTTTCACAAGTACGCACCGAGCCACACGCGATCACCCGAGCGGATTCCAACCTCCCTGCTGGCACCCGCCCGCAGCAAAGTCTATTACTGCTTGAAGCATGCCGCCAAAGGGCAAGAAACCTCACTCCAAGTTTTTGCGGAGGTTGACCGGTACAAGAAGGACATTGAGTTTGCCAACAGATGGTACTTGGATCATAAAAAAATAGTGCCAGCCCATTTTGTGAAATTGTCAAAGGAGCTGGCTGAAGGCGTTTCGCAAGGTCTGAAGTTGGGGCTTGATGACAGCGTGAAAGCCGCCCGTTCACCACACCTTCGTCTATCTCCTGATCGCACCCCACACTTTCAGCCCATCGCGGCAGGCGGTAGCGCAAATGGTGAGGCAAAAAGTGACACGGTACCGTTAAGAATCTATTTCGTATCGCAAGGCTACCCGCCACAAGACACATCAGGCATCGCGCGGTGGACTTGCGAGTGCGCAAAGGCGTTAACCGCATTGGGTCATGAAATTCATGTGATCACACGCAGCGCAAGCGCCGCGAACCATGTTGATTTTGTGGCGGGTGTCTGGGTGCATTCCATTGTGGATTTGCTCGAGGATGAGATCTCCTACCTGGCACCCACACCATTGCCATCATCGATCGCGCGGCGAGCCGGGGCCGTACTGAAAGAGATCAAACGATCGGAACCGATCTGGGGTGTTGATGTTGTGTCCGCGCCGATTTGGGATGTTGAGGGAATTCTGTGTGCGGCGTATTTGAAAGTGCCTGTGGTGACCTCCCTGCATACAACCTATCGGCTGGCGCTTCCCTTCAAGCCTGAGTGGGTTGACAGTCCAAACTACCGTCGGCTCCATGTCGATAAGGTCATTGCTGCGGAGCAATGGCTCCTCGAAAACTCAGTCAATATTCTCGGAAATTCTTTGGGGGTCGTGCAAGAGATCAACAGTTGCTATGGCGGCGTACTCGAGAAGCGCGCGAACAGTTTGGCAACCGTGCCGCACGGGCTCGGCGCATCGGTTGATTCATCGCCAGTCCGCAATATCACTGAAAGAGACGCCCTGCCAAAGAGAAAACTGAAACTGCTGTTTGTGGGCCGCATCGAGGCACGCAAAGGACCCGACCAGCTTCTGTCGGCCTTGCTGCAAATGAGGCACTCAATGGACGACATCGAGCTGGTTTTGATCGGAAAATCCCCCGGCTCTGACGACCCATTTGTAAAACACGTGGACGGTTTGGCAGCAAAGCTTCGCAGCAAGCACCCGAAGGCTGACATTCGGTTTTTGGGTCACCTCAGCGATGGCGAACTGGATGCGCACTATGCCTCTGCTGACATATTTGTGGCACCCAGTCGCTTCGAGAGTTTCGGACTTATCTTGATCGAGGCCATGCGACATGGCGTACCCGTCGTAGCGTGCAACATCGGCGGAATGAGGGAGATCATCACGGATGGTCAGGATGGATGTTTGTTTGACGTGGACAACATTCAGCAGTTGACGGGACACCTCAAATTGTTGACGGAGAACGCACCCCATCGCGCCCGGCTGGGCGAGGCTGGCAAAAACACCTATTCGACCAAGTTCACCGCAGAGGTCATGGGCAAAGCACTGCAAAACTATTTCCATCGCGCGATTGCGCAGCACAGCCATGAACCCGCGTGAAAAGCAGCAATGCCTTGAGTTTGCTCAATTGCTGCTCGGTGATTCAGGCCGGGGCACGGACATCGCCATCTTGGTTGACCGCTGTGAATCGCTGCCAGTCTTCCGCATTGCCCTGCTGCTTGAGTTCGAGGCCTCGATTGCGCCCATCCAACGCGTGGTTGCGAAATGGCGGGAGTCACTGTCGCGATCCGATGCGGGTAGCGACAGCAGCGGCTTGCACTTTGCGGCAGAAATGATGGCACTTAAGCAGTCTGAACTCGAACGTGCCTTGCGTGACAGCACATCAGAAATGCTCGATAAGCTCAAAATGATCGACACGTTCACCACCCAGCAAGCAGCATTGCGGGATGAACTGCTTGTGATGGGTGAGCTGATCAGCGGGATTGGGAAGCGTGCCGTCACACCTGATCACTTCCAAGAACGCGACTCTGTCGATGACAACGCCTCAATGCATACCCACGAGCTGCTGGTTTTGAAGCAGGGGGAAATCCGGCAAAGCCTTCGCGACAGCACCGCCAGCCTGCTGGACAACTTGAAGGCATTGGATGCGTTGGCGACAACGCAATCTGACTTGAAAGCCAACTTGGTGGAAGTCTCTGATTTTCTCGTTCGTTTTCAACAGAAGACACCCAAAATACAAGCGGGTGTGGCTGAACTGCAAGGCATTCAATCATGATTTCCAAAGAACAAATAATCCTGCTGTACCGAAGAATACTTGACCGGGAACCGGAGTCCGAGGCGGTTATCCAAGAGAAAAGGCCGTCCGCCAACTCCGCAGATGTGGCGATTGAAATGCTGATGTCCGATGAATTTTTGAAAAAGAATGCCGACGTCATCAAGTCGATGGTAGGCCGCTGAAGCGAGACTCAGCGCGAATTGCTGCGCAAAGTACGACTCAACAAGATCACCGGCAGCAACCCCACCAGGACCAGCGCAAGCGAAGGCAAAGCCGCCTCACCCAGGCGCTCGTCACGCGCGAGCTGGTAGGCCACTACGGCCAGCGTGTCGCTGTTGAAGGGACGCAGCACCAGCGTCGCGGGCAGTTCTTTCATCACGTCGACAAATACCAGCAGGCCCGCCGCTGCCGTGGAGCGTTTAAGCAGCGGCCAATGCACGCGCAGCGCCAGTCCCGCATCACGCGTGCCCAGCATGCGGGCCGAGTCGTCAAAACTGATGGGAATGCGTGCGTAGCCACTTTGAACGGACTGCAAAGCCACCGCGCAGAAACGTACGAGGTAGGCCCACACCAGGCCCAGCGACGTGGCGGTCACCAAAAAACCCACGCCACTTTGTGGCCACGCGGCTTGCAGCCAGCCCAGCGGTAAGAGCAGGCCCACCACGATCACCGCACCCGGTATGGCATAGCCCAAGCCCACCAGTTGCACCGCTGTGCGGCTGAACACGTCGGCCCCTCGGCGCACGCTGAAGGCCAGCAGCAGCGCCAAGCCCACAGCCAAAATCGCAGTGATGGCACCCAGCCGTACGCTGTTGATTGACCACAGCAAAAACTGATCCCACGCCAGCTCGGTCCAGCCCGCCGCCAGCGGCCTGAGCATGAACAGCACGGGCAACACGAAGCCCATCAACACCGGCACACCGCAAACTGCCCAAGCCATCGCCATTCGCCGACCGCGCAACCTGACCGGTTGTGATTCCGAAGACGACTTACTCGCCCCACGGCTCGCCGCAAAGCGCATGCGCGCCTGTGCGCGGTACTCCAGCCGCAGCAGCAGCGCGACCAGAATCAGCAAGAACGTGGCCAATTGCGCAGCGGCAATGCGGTTGTCCATGGCCAACCAGGCCTTGTAGATACCAGCGGTGAAGGTTTGAATGCCGAAGTAACTGGCCACGCCAAAGTCAGCCAGCGTTTCCATCAGCGCCAGTGCGACCCCCGCCGCTACCGCCGGGCGAGCCAGTGGCAGCGCCACCTTGGAAATGCGCCTGCGCAAAGGCGCACCGAGCAGGCGCGCGGCCTCCATCAAGTGCATGGCGCGCTCGCCCAGCGCCGTGCGGGCCAGCAGGTACACATACGGGTACAGCACGAAGGTGAACACCAGCACCGCGCCGCCCAGGCTACGCACCTCGGGGAACACACGGCCTTGCACACCCAGCGCAGTGCGAACCGTGTTTTGCAACGGGCCGCTGAACTGCAAAAAGTCCGTGTACGCATACGCCACCACGTAGGCGGGCATGGCCAGTGGCAGCAACAGTGCCCATTCAAAAATCTTACGACCCTTGAAGTCAAACAGCGTGACCGCCGCTGCTGTGGACAGGCCCACCAGCGTGACGCCGATGCCCACAAAACCACACAGGAGAACCGTTGTCCAGACGTAGCCCGGCAACACCGTGCCGCCCATCTCACCCAGAATTTGATGGGCCTGCGCACCCGACTCGCCCAGTGGCACCCACGACGCCAGCACCGCCAGCACCGGCAACAGCAGCGTTGCCGTAAACACGGCTAGAAAAAAGTGGTACGTGGGGCGGAGCCGGCGTAGGCGCATGGGTTTCGACTGCAAATTCAGCCGCAGCCCCGGTGTGGGTCGGCGCGCGTGATCTAAATGAGAATTGTAAGCATCTACAATTCCGTTTATGTTTTTAGAGGTCTTACAGCTTCAGGTTCGCTACAAGGGCCAAGCGCACAGCGCGGTCGATGGCGTGACGTTTGGCTTGCGCACGGGCGACATCGGCGTGCTGATTGGCCCGTCGGGCTGCGGCAAAACCACGCTGCTGCGGGCTGTGGCGGGGCTCGAGCCCGTGAGCGCGGGCGAGATCAAGCTGTCGGGCAACATCGTTAGCAGCGCCAGCGTCAACGTCGCCCCGGAGAAGCGCCGCATCGGCATGGTGTTTCAGGATTACGCGCTGTTTCCGCATCTGGACGTGCGCCACAACGTCGGCTTTGGAATCCACCATTGGCCCAAGGCTGAGCGGCGCGCGCGCATTGCCGAGGTGCTGGAGCTGGTGGGTTTGAGCAGCAGCGAAAAGCGCTACCCGCATGAGCTTTCAGGCGGCCAACAGCAGCGCGTGGCACTGGCCCGTGCGATGGCCCCCAAACCGCAACTGCTGCTGCTGGACGAGCCTTTTTCCAACCTCGACGTAGATCTGCGCGAACGCCTGGCCCACGAAGTGCGCAGCATTTTGAAAGCCGCCGGGGCCACCGCGCTTTTTGTGACCCACGACCAGCTCGAAGCCTTTGCGATTGGTGACACCATCGGCGTGATGCATGAAGGGAAGTTGCACCAGTGGGCCGATGCCTATTCGCTGTACCACCGCCCCGCCACACGGTTCGTCGCCGACTTCATCGGCCACGGCGTGTTTGCGCCTGCAACCCTGAAACAAGACGGCGCAACCATCAGCGTGCAAACGCCGCTGGGCAAGCTGTCAGAAGTGTTGCAAGGATCATCACCGCACACATTTGCCAACGGCCAATGCGACGTGCTGCTGCGCGCTGACGACATCGTGCACGACGACAACGCCCCCGTCAAAGCCGAAATCATTCGCAAAGCCTTTCGCGGCAGCGAGTTCCTGTACACCCTGCGCCTCAAAGACGGCCAGATGCTGATGGCCCACGTGCCCAGCCACCATGATCACAAATTGGGTGAATGGATCGGCATCAAAGCCGAGGTGGATCACGTGGTGACGTTTGAGCGGAAGGCGCAGGTCGTCGGAAAATGAACCTGGAGGTTCATTTTTATCTCATAAGCGCTAAAAATCGATAATTATTGGAAAAATGGGCTTCCAGCTCTCTTATTTATTTAATAGTTTGCTACTATTTTAATATCAATCAGTCAACGTCACTTTCCCCTGACACAAGTCAGTAGTGCATGGCTAACGTGACCGCGGCCTGCCCGACTCACTCAGCACCTCGCACATGAATTTCAGCGGCTTAAAGGCCCCGCCCAACGCCTGTGGGCGCTGCATGGGTTTGATATTCGGTGGCAGTTGATCCTCTGGCATTGAGATCGGCGCGTGGAGCGCGCCTTGCTCTTTGGGTGTGCGAAGGTCTTTCGAGTCAACCATTCTTCTTCGCCCCACCCAGCGACTTGAAGTACTTGAACATGGCTTCGATATCCGTATCGTTCGTTAATTTCAAAGCCTCAAACGGCATGGCTGAGTTGACCTTGGAGCCATCGGGCCGCGTTGCAGTGCGCAGCATGGTTTTGAACTGCTCCAGGCTTTGGTAGCGGGCCATGGGGCCAGCTTGATCGCCGTTGAGGTTGGCAGCGGGCGGCCAAGCGGGCGGTGCACCTGCAATCGGGCCACCTTCGAGCTTGGCACCGTGGCAGCCGATGCAGGTTTGCGCTACGTAGCGGCCATGCTCCACCGTTGCGGCCACAGGCACGGGCGTTGACGGTGGAACGCTGTGGTCAATCTGCTCGGCCGCATCTTTGAGAATGCCCGCGCCGTGCACCAGCTTGACGAGCAGCGGCAGGCGAATCTCGGTGCCCGTGCCCTCTGCGGGTGGCAGCGCGCGAATGTAGGCCACCAGATCGGCCAGGTCGCCATCGGTGAAGCGGTTGTAGTCTTGACTCGGCATGATAAAAGCGGCGCGACCATCGGGCTTGACACCATGGCGGATCGCCCGCACCCAATCGCGCTCGGTGTAGTGAAGCACCGCGCTGCTTTTGCCCGTCGTCAAATTGGCACCATGGACAAACAGGCCCATCGGGTCGTCAATCACCGTCTTGCCTGCGCCGTTTGCGCCATGGCACTCAACGCAACCGCGCGCCTCGTACAGGTATTTGCCGCGCGCCACCGCTTCGGTTGCGGGAGCCGCTTTGGTGAGATCGACGATATTGACGTACGGCACGGCGGCCACAGCGACATCGACCACGCGGTTGATTTTGCGATGGCTGTTCCACAGCAAGGCTGCAACGGCCAGCGCGGCAATCATCGTCAAACTGGCAACGGAGTAAAGCGTAATTTTTAAAGGTTTTTTCATAGTCATTCAAATTTCAATTCAATAGGAGCGAGCTTCGATTTGGCGATGAGCACAGACGACTGCGATATGAGTGCTGCTTCAATGTGCTTGCGCGCCTCGTCCCACGCTGGGCGGCCGGTTGTCACCAGATCAAAGTGGCCCGCATTGGGCACGTTGACCAAGGTCACCGCCAACTCGTCTCGCCGTGAAAGGGCGTAGTCGTGCGCCACATAGGGCGGCACCAACCGATCCAAGACACCGCTGAGCATCACGATGCCCACACCCTTCGTACCCAACACTGCAGGCGAGGTGTCGGCATACACGTCAGGTCGTTGCGGCGTGGCTTTGCCGGTCAGGCTTTCTGCGATGCCTGGCCCGCAAATCAAAGGGATGGTGGGTGCGAAGGTCTTCAAGTCGCCGATACCCGCGAGAGACACGACTTGTCGCGGAACAAATGGCTTGTCCACATACAAAGCGCTGGTGGCAGGCAGGCGATCGCGGCCCGCTGCCCACAGCGCCATATGACCCCCGGCAGAATGCCCCACCAGAACGGTGCGCGAGATGTCCAGCCGATAGCGCGGTGCCTCGGCACGCAGACGGTCTATCGCCAGCCCAACATCTTGGTACGTGCCAGGGTAACCACCGCCCGCTTCGTCAGCACGTCGGTAGCCGATGCTCCACACGGCCATGCCCTGCTTGGCAAGATCAACGCCCAAATGGCGCATTTGCTCCCGCGCGGCGTTTGGCAGAGCGCGCCAGCATCCACCATGAATCAGCACCACGACCGGGAATGGGCCAGAACCCGCAGGTAAGAACAAATCAATCGCCTGTGTTGCCGCAGAGCCGTAGGAGATTTCGGCTGTAGGCGCAGGGCGGCTAAGCGCTGAATACGCTTGCAGGCTGATGGGGTCTTGCGCAAAAGCTGGCGTGGCAATGAACAGCGTGGCCAAAAGCGGCCTTCGCAGTGGCCTTCGTAAGTGCTCCAAGAGCTTGAGAAATTGATTGCGTTGCATCGTGTCAGGACTCCCAGTAAAAATAGGTGAGCCTGATTTTGTCGAGGCAAGCCTCGCCTGTCTGCCCTGCTGCGGGAGGGCAAAGACGGAATATTTGCGCGTTGAATCAAGCACAAACGGTTACGCCCTAACTGCTGAAGAACCAATGTCCCGACCTGTCCCGCATCCAACTGCGGATTTGCGTCGTAAGTGTTTGTAGACGGGACATCCTCGGGACATTTGCACCGTGCAAAATTTTCAGCCAACCCTCAAAATTCATCTTTAGATTTCTGCGAGCTTGTTTTA
>JANNFW010000404.1:0-1875 GCA_031380235.1 Rhodoferax sp.
CTAAACGAGCCCAGTTTTTTGGGAGGCTTGCTTCGGTGGCCTCGATGTCGGTACTGCCTCCTATCCGACTAACTCCCCACCATCTCCCGCGCCAGCGCCGCCACCGACAGCGGCGCGCAGCCTTCGGCCTTGTTGCTCACAGTCACGTAGGCGTGATACCCGGCCTTGACCGTGGCATTGATCACTTTGGCCAAGGTGGCGCGGGTTTCGGGGTCTTCGTCAACCAGGCGGTTGTAGGGCAGGTAGAGCTTGGCCGCTTCTTCATAGCCATACGCGCCGTGCTTGCGGTTCATGTTCCAGCGGCACACCAGTGGGCCAGGCCACAGCGCGCGCAGGATCGGCAGCTGGTCTTCTATCGGCGGCATTTTGGCGTGCAGACCCAGGCAGTACGTGGCTTTGGCAGATTTCAAGACCGCTGCGAATTCAGGCGTCAGCCACTGCGGGTCGCGCACCTCCACGGCCACCACCGCATCAGGTGCGTGTGATGCGAGCGAGGGTAAGGCGTGCAGCATGTTGGCGAGGAGGTCGTTCAACGCCGGCATGTTGGTCAGCAGATGCTGCGGGAGCGGGCTGATCTCAAACACCAGTACGCCGAGCTTTGGCCCCAGCCCTTCGAGGGCGGGTTGAACAAATGACTGCACCGCCAGCTCAGCGTTCAGAAACACCGGATTGGGTTGCAGCGCGCGTCCGCTCTCGCTGCGCACAGTGGCATCCGTCACCAGCGCGGGTGCTTTGACTGTGAATCGAAAATCGTCGCCGACTTGGGCTGCATACCCTGCGTACTGTGAAGCGCTCAATGGGCGGTAAAAAGCGCGATCCACGCTGACAGCGCGAAATAGCGGATGCCGCGCGTAGGCGGCCAGACCGTGTTTGGACAGCACTGCATCTGAATAGTCAGCATCCCACACCAAGCCCGTCCAGCCGGGGTAAGTCCACGATGACGTGCCCAAGCGGGCGAGCGGCGGCAGGGCTGCGGCTAGCGCGATGTGCTCACATGCGGGTGGCTGCGGGCGTACGCGCAAGGTGTCGTCCGGATCATCAGAGAAGAGGGCATCTTGCATGCAGCGCTACAGATAAATCACCCCATCGAGTGAAGCCCAATCTTGTTGCCCTCGGTGTCGATGAAGTGCGCGAAGAAGCCAAAGCCGTTGCCGATCTCGGTCTTGGGTACGGCAATCGAGCCACCTGCGCCTTGCACGCGGGCGAGCATGGGTGCCAGGTCATCGCCGCCGTTCAGGTAGACGATGGTGCCTTGTTTGGACGGTATGGCGTCATCGCTTTGGACGATGGCACCGCCCACGGCTTCGGGGTCTGATGACAACATGCCCATCATCACCGGGCCCATGGCCATTGGCTCGATGGCGCGGCCGAGCACGGTCTCGTAGAAGGCTTTGGCGCGGACAAAGTTAGTCACTGAAATCTCGAACCAGCTCAGCGCGTGGGAACTTGTGGACATTGGATTCTCCTGGTGGAAGGGGCTATCACTTTATCGCTTTGGGCTGCTTGATGCTACTTTTTACAGGGCTAATTCACCGCCATTTTTCATCTGTCTAGTTTTGAGACTTTATCGGTTGCCGGGCGGTGACTCAAGGGTTTTCCCCAGTCGAAGGCCAGTGGCTTTGGCGAATCATGAGGCGGTTCAAGTGTGATCAACCTAGCCCGAGGAGCCATCTCATGACCGATCTGTCCGCCCATCCCAACCAACTTGCCAGCGCCTGGTTGGCCGATTTCACCGCAGTGCTGGAGCGTGGCGATATCGAGGCAGCGGTGGAGCTATTTGCGACGGATTGTTATTGGCGCGACCTGGTCAGCTTCACCTGGAACATCTGCACGCAAGAAGGGCCAGAGGCGATTCGCAGCATGCTCAAGGCGCGG